>JACPJR010000015.1 GCA_016187565.1 Candidatus Woesearchaeota archaeon | reverse complement strand
TAGAAGTAGCACTTCTACCGCTTCTGTATTGCTGTACTACCCACTTTCTTTTTTTTCATTCAATTTTTCCATTTAAATCACCAAAAGTGCAGAAATCTCGGCTTATTATTAAAGTGTAAACTAATAATCAAATTAAACATGGAGCTGATTTGAGAGAAACATTTATATATCTAAACTGATCTATTCAAGGAAAACCTTCTTAAGGGGTTCTTTAAAATAAGAAGAAATAACAAACAGATTCAATATGGGGTGACATACACATGAAAGCAGGCGAAGTAGCATTTATTGTGGGGATTGCCGTTGCTATTTTAGCAGGTATTTTCCTCAACCCGGCACAGTCCGGCACAACCGTTCTCGGATGGATGGCATTGGCATTAGTCGTTTTGGGACTCATTGTAGGGTTCTTGAACGTAACCGAGAACGAAACCCAGGGCTTTTTGATCGCTGGTATTGCTTTGATGGCAACCGGCATTAGTGGTGGAGTCTTACAACTGATTCCCTACATCGGCTCAGCCCTGAATGCAATTGTTCTTAACCTTGCCGTCTTTGTCGCACCTGCGGTAATCGTCGTCAGTGTTAAGGCAATTTACGGATTAGCTAAAGATTAAGTGATTAAGTCTGCAAGGACTTTTTTCTTCTTTCTTTTTATTTTTTGTTGTTCTTCTCAAAAACATCCGTCTCTTTCTATGAAGTAAAGCTTCTACCGCTGCAGTGCGACTTATGGCGGTGCGACGGTCAAAACCTCAGGTACTCGGTTTTGCCCTACTCGCCACCCCGAAGGGGTCCTGGCTCGTCGCACGCCACCAAACTTTGCTAAAGTTTGATCAACTGAGCGTAACCAGTTGTGGCGCTGACGAAGCGGGGGACATGCCCCCTTCGGGGTGCTTCGTAGGATTGCTCGCAAGCAATCCGTCAGCCGCCACTGACGTGGCGTGCACTATTTGATGTATTTCAACGAGGTAGTTACTTTACAGAAAGATAGCTAACTGAGTTGGTTCCTATTACTAAGGCTGCTTTCGCAATAAGGTTCGCGGGAAGGGAATGGCATCTTTGATGTTGTCCAGTTTGCAGATCCAGGCAAGCACACGCTCAACACCTAAGCCATAGCCTGCATGAGGAACACTTCCGTATTTACGTAAATCAAGGTACCATGCATAGTTTTCAGGATTTTCACCTTGTGCTTTGAGGGCTTCAGTAAGCGCAGCAACAGAGGTATCACGCTGACTTCCACCAATAATTTCTCCATAACCTTCAGGAGCGAGCATATCAAAACACAGTGCTACATCTGGATCTAAGGGATCTGCTTGCTTGTAGAATGCCATAGTTGCTTTAGGGTAATGGGTTACCACAAGAGGTTTATCAAAATGTTGCATCAAGCGTTCTTCCTCAAGGGTTCTCAGATCCTTACCAAAGGGAACATCCATACCTTCCTTTTCTTTTAAAATGCGGAGAGCCTCAGTATAGGTAATGCTCGGAAAAGGTAGAGTCATTTTTTCGAGCTTTTGTGGATCCTGACCTAGCAGTTCCAGATCTTTGCGATGCTTTTTCAGTACTTCTTGAACAAGGAAAGCAATCTCTTCTTTTGCAATGACGGTTATTTCATCAAGCCTCATCCACGCAGCTTCCATTTCAGCCATCCAGAACTCTGATAAGTGACGAGAAGTTTTTGATTTTTCTGCTCGAAAGGTCGGTGATACATTATAGATCTTCTCTAAAGAGAAGATAGCGGCTTCTGCATACAATTGCCATGATTGCGTAAGATAGGTCTTATCCTGATAATACTTTACCTCAAAAAGGGTTGAACCACCTTCACATTGATTTGGCTGTAATATGGGTGCATGAAACTCATAAAATCCCTTGGCACGAAAAAAAGTATGAATTGCTCCTACGAGCGTAGACCTGATACGCATAATAGCATTGAGTTTTCTGCTGCGTAACCAGAGATGACGGTTGTCCAAGAGATATTCAGGACTCTGATCCTTAGTAATAGGAAAATTCTCTGATGGTCCAACAATGCGGAAATCAGTAACATGTACTTCATACCCTGTTGGAGCTCGCTTATCCTCATGGATTGTTCCAAAGATTTCCACTGAAGACTCCATACGGAGAAGGGATGATTCAGCAAACTTTGGCTCGCCAACCTCAGCCTTGTTTATGACGCATTGGATAATCTGGTTATGATCACGAATAACAACAAATTTGAACTGTGCACTTCCTCGTTCACGATGAACCCATCCTCTCAGAGCGATGGATCCAGACCCTTGCTGCATTGCAGCTTCAATCGAGATAAAATCATCCATGGTCAATCACCACCGAGAGAAAGTATGCTTCTTTAAAAAGATATCTCCTGTTTAAATCTATGATCATTTTGGATATTACTTGGCCCTGAGGAGAAATAGGTAGATTTTGATGCTGAAAGACTGGTAAAAGGAATGGCAAGATATTATGCTTCCCTGGTTGATGTTTTTGTTTATTTTCCGGTGGGTAATATTCCGCTGAGAGGGGATAACATGAAGTCTGCTGACAAAGAGTATCAAACACTTGTTGATGAACAGATTCTCGTTGCATTTAAAGCTTTGAAAGTTTCAGAGTCAAGAATACATAGATTACAATCAGTAAGTGTAGATGGGAGGGTTAAAGAAGTATTGGGACTATTTACGTAGTGCTAATGTCTCCATCACTTTACTGCCATTCATCAGACTTCTCTGACCCCATAGGGGTACGTCGCATACGAGGTCCTTTTGCGCGCTGCTTGACTAATCGTGTGGCATACCCAGCAATAATATTCTTCAATTTTTTTGATGGGCTTTCAACAAAATGATGAACTTGTTGTTTATTTGCCTCAAACTTATCGGTAAATTTATCTCCATACTGTTCCATCAACTGATGGGTTATTCGTCGAATATGTACGGTCTTAATTCTTCCCAAAAGGCACCACCTGATACCGCTTCTCTCGTTTTACTGATTTTAAGGTATACGTCCCTTCCTGGAGATCATGCTGACGTGCCCACCCATGAGCAGCCTCTTCAGTAGAAAAGGTTTTTGGCCTGGTTTTTCTTCCAACATTGTGGAACAAAAAGTAATGGCCCAAATGGGTACACAATCCACGTCTCCGTTTTACGAGTGTATGAATCTTTCGCATATTTTCATCCATCCATGACAGTCATGAACGCTTCATGTTCTTAATGTTATGAACCACCATGGGATAAGGGTTCTCTTTATAAAGGTATCTTCTTATAAAGGAATGAACAGGGGGGAAAGAGCTGCTTAATTAAGCTTTTGGTGGGGCTAGTCAAACCATTCGTAACAAAATCTATATAAACTCAGCCTTCTCAGGTAGCATTATGTATGATATTATTGTAGGCAGGAATGAAGAAGATAAGAAACAACTTGGCGCCAAAGGAACTATCTTTCTCGGAAAACATTATGTCAAGATGGGGAGAACTACCTCGTTGTCAAACAGTATTTATTTGGATATGGCCCGTTCTCACGTCATCTTTATCTGTGGAAAGCGCGGTGGCGGAAAAAGCTATACCATGGGAGTCATTGCAGAAGGAATGGCGAGCCTCGACGAGAGCATCAAACAGAACCTCTCGATTATTCTCCTCGATACTATGGGGATTTACTGGACCATGAAATACCCCAATAAACAGGATGTTAACCTTCTTGAAGAGTGGGGTTTGGAAGGTAAGGGCTTAGACGTCAAGATCTTTACACCTGTTGGCTATTTTAGCGAATTTAAAGAAAAAGGGATTCCAACCGATTACCCCTTTGCCATTCGCCCCTCCGAGCTCTCATCAAGCGACTGGTGTACTACCTTTGGAATCTCCGTGAATGATCCTATGGGAGTCCTCATTGAAAAGATAATTATTCAGCTTCAAAAACAGCAGAAAGAGTATGCGCTTCAGGACATCATTACTGGGCTGCGTGAAGATCAACATAGTGATGACCATGTCAAAGAAGCCTGCATCAATCGCTTTGTCAATACCGAGTCATGGGGACTTTTTGATGAGAAAGGAACACTCTTAAAAGATCTCGCTGTTGGTGGTCAAGTAACTGTCTTAGACGTGAGTTGTTATGCCACACTGGCTAATGGATGGGACATTAAGAATCTTGTTATAGGCCTTGTTGCCATGAAACTCTTTATCCAACGGATGGTCGAAAGAAGAAATGAGGAATATGAAGAAATCCATCATGCTGTGCATTATTTTGGTGAGGAGGAAAGCAGTGGTAAGAAGGAAATGCCACTGGTTTGGTTAGTTATTGACGAGGCCCATGAATTTTTACCACGAACAGGAACAACAACTGCAACCTTTCCCTTAGTTACCCTATTACGGGAAGGCAGGCAACCCGGAATTTCGTTAGTACTTGCAACCCAGCAGCCAGGCAAGATCCATACTGATGTCATGACCCAGGCAGACACGGTTATAGCTCACCGTGTTACCGCCAAATTGGACGTTGAAGCATTAGGAATGCTGATGCAATCATACATGAGAGAAGGACTGACGACTGAGTTAGACAATCTTCCACGCGTCAAGGGCTCTGCTATTATTTTTGATGATAGCAATGAGAAGATGTACCCAGTAAGAATTAGACCGAGATTTACCTGGCATGGTGGAGAAAGTCCTGTTGCGGTAAAAGTCGAAAAGAAAGTCTTTGAGTTCTAAATGTAGGTAAATCTACCCAAGGTGTTTATTCAAATGTGTTCTATGATGATCCAGACCCCCCTGACTGACAAACCGCATTGCACAATGAACAGTCGTATTTGGTAAGCACACGACAGGTTTTTTCATTGCCTTCAGTATCAACATAGGTACAACACGCTACGGTTTCTTTTTCTTGGACATCAATTTTATCAACCTTGGTTAATCTATCAGTTGCTCTTCCATAGAGGTTTTCATTGTCTTGTCGAACAGTGCAACCACTTACTAAAGCAACAAGGAGTAGTATCATAACCATCATAAACACGGTTGACACGCGTATATTTTTTTTCATAGTACCCTCCGTTCATGTATGCTTAATAAATAATACCAACAACTATTCCTTTGATTTGATCAAAGCGTATTTTTCCTGGATCGGGTGCAAGAAGGTTATCACCTTTTGCACGGAAATACCATCCACGTTCATCCTCCCCGGTTTCAATCACCCGGTGAATGATAATCCCCTCAGCAAAGAGTGATGTATAGGAAACAATATCTCCAACAGCTATTTCTCCGGGTTTTTGAGGAACAATTTCAAGGGCATTTGCTCCTTGATCAATAACCGGGTCCATTGAGTTGGTATCGCTGAAGGTTGCCCATCTCACCTGTTTCAGGTCAATCACCACACGATCATCATAGACGAGAATCTGATGTTCTTTTATCCGATCAAGAGGACTGAGTTGTTCTGTTGCCGACTCTTGACAACCAAGAAGTATGAGAGGAAGGAAGAGAACCATTACCAGCATCATTACCCGCACGTTCATCACATCAAAAAACACTATGTTGTATAAATAATTTGTTACAAAGCCAGAAAGCTCAACCGCGGAGAGCTCTCTTTTTTGCAAGAACGCGCTTTGCTTTCGGAGATAAGAACTTTTCAAGAACCTTTGCATCCTTTCGTTGAGCAAATCTCCATAATTTTTTATCCATCTCAAGCTCTACGTCCGTTGGTCCATACTCCATGGAGATGATTGACGCAATAAACATCAACAAAAAAACCAAGGAAAAGGAAAATCCAAACGAAGGGCTAATCGTACCATACGCAGTAAAAAACGCAGAGATAATAAACCCAAACATAGCTATAAGCATAAATGACCCTGATAGCGGGGCTGCCTTAAATCCCATACAATCACCTCTCTTTTTCAGTTCTAAAGATACAATCCTATTTAAACCTTACTGCTTTAATCTCTAAGTATATATTGAGAAAGTGTTTTGCGTGCTGCTTCGCGCTTTTTCTGATGCTCGGTTAAAAAAGTGGTAAGGGTGTCAACAAGGATCTTCTTCAGTTCTCCGCTCAGAAGTTTCCCTTGCTTGTATTCCTGATAAATCCGTTCAAGTTTACGATCGTCATGCTCAAAGAATGTCAACCACTGATAGGCAACATCAATATCAGGATTCCCTCCATGCTTTCGATGCTCCTCAAGTGTATCCTTTCCACCTGAAAAGGCGTACTTCATTATTTTTTGTTTTACCTGTTGTGGGGTATCAGTAGTATAGATAGTAATGCCTTCCGAGGCAGACATCTTTCCAGAGCCTTCCAAACTTGGCAAAAAGCGCTGATGAAGGATGGCTGGTTTAGGATACCCTAATTTAGGAATAATGTCACGGGCAATGCGGAAATGGGCATCCTGATCAATGGCCAAGGGAACAAGACAGGGAATATTTTTACCTTTCAAGACTGAAGGTAAAAAACAGGGAACTGCTTGCATCGAGGTATAAAAAATCTGTCCGACATTGTGATTGTCGGTAAAACCAAAGGTCGCCTTTACGGTTGAATAGGTGAGTTTTTTTGCCACGCGTAATGCTTGGGTGTACATGGTCTTTCCATACTCAGTATCGGTAAACAGAAAGGTTTTTTTCGGCTTGAACCCCAGGGCAATGATATCCAAGGCATTCTCATAAGCCATATCATGAGTTTCCTCAAGGCTTAGTTGCGGCTTAAAGAGAAATTTTTCATCATCAGTTAATTGGAACCAGAGTTCTACATCAAAGGCATCTTGGAGCCATTTGGTGAATTGCCAGACCGTAATATGGCCTAAATGCACATGCTCAGAGGGGCCCCGTCCGGTGTACAGGAAAAAGGGATTTCCTTTTTCATATTCGTCAAGCAACCAGTGCAAATCACGATGAGAGAAAAAGATCTTTCGCCTGAGAAAGGGATGCAATGTTTTGGTGTGTCGCTTTATTCTTTCAAGAAGTTCATCAGTAATGGGCTCGGTCCCAAACTCCTTCATCAGTCGTTGGTAATCAATAGTACCGCTGACGCTCCAGGGAGTAACGGTAAACTCATGAGCAGCTGCTTTTGTCATCGCTTATCAAAAATCGAGGAGATATAAAAAACTTGTTATCATTGCTCATTATTATCTTCTTGAGTCTTCTGCTCCTTTCCTTTTGTACCGTTATCTTTGGCTTGCGCACCCGATGAAGGAGATTGCCAAAGGAAGTATGCCATGAAAGTTACACCACCGGCAAAGGAAGCAACATTGCCAACCAAAAGAATGATGCTAAAAAGTGTAAAGGCGACAAGAAAGGGAAGTGCATCCAGCAAACGCTGAAACAGAGGCAAGCTTTCAAAGAGAACATCTGCCTGCTGGGCAAATACATTATTGTTGTTTAGCTCCTGAAACCGTTGATACTGTACCTCAACCTGGGCATCGAGATTCTGCTTGAGTTTCTGCCGTTGCTTTTCTTGTGAGAGAGGGTCATTCAGCTGGAGATAATAAGCCTCTGCCTGCTTATCAAGCGTTTCCTCCACTTGTTTATGGTAATCATTGCTGGCTAAAAGCTCAGTAACTTGTATACGAATCGCTTGTTGCGTTTCTGGTGGATAAGTAGCAAAATCAGGATAGGTAAGGGCAATATAATCCTCGACACTTGGTTCAATATATGAGGACTCTAACATGGTTCTCACTTCTTCCCTGGTCATGGAAAGATCGCTGCTATCAATCTGGGCTTCAAGTAATTCACGGATCTGTTCTCTACTCAATTGCATATTGCTTTGTTCTTGGGCAAAGGATTTGATAACCTCTTTAAAGGAATCTTGATACTCATCAGGCTGTGCAGAAATCATAAATAAGGATCCAAAAAGTGCACCAAGGGCAAGAAAAAAGAACACTTTGCTCATCGCACGCCATCCCTGCGAAAAGGCACTCCAGTATCCTGAAGGAGGTGTTCCCGGAAGAACGGTCATAAAGAGCACTCCCAGAATAGAAAAAACAGCTACGGTTAATGTTAAGCGATTGGATCCAAAGACAAGAATAATAATCAGTGCAAGAACAAGCATACAGACGCCTGCAGTTACTAATGACTTTTCAAGGGGAAGTTGTTTGACGGTTAGCACAAGGGAGCTAATGCTGACACCCATAAAAAAGAGCAAGAGAAGAAGAGGAAGGAGATTCGTGGTGAGAAGTTCTTCATAGAAGGAGAGCTTGAAAACATCAATCAGGTGAAGATTAAGCATAAACAATAAGATCAGTGATGCAATGCTAAAAAAAAAGAAAACAATAATACCTACGGTAATTTTGAGGTTTTTTTCGTTCATGGTTTAGGGGAGGCTTTTCTTTTCGAAGGATGTTTACGCTGCTTTTTCTTGTGTTTTGGTTGCTTTTTTCTTCCTGCAACCATGCGTGCTAGTTCCTGAGCCTCTTCCTCAAATTCCTCTTCCTCTACCGCAAGCTCATCATCGCTCTCAATAGGTTCTTTTTCAAGCTCTTTAGCCTTTGCAAGCGCCTTCTTTTTTTGTTGTTCGAAAAAAAGTTCCATGAAACCAATAATTTTAAATAGGAATATATAAGTTTTTCTCTCTACACAACTATTCTTAAAAAATACCATGCGAAGAATTGCGGTTATTGACAAAGAAAGATGTAATCCTGTTGGATGTGGTGGGTATCTCTGTATTAAGAAATGTCCCCTTAACCGGATGGGCAAGGAAGCAATAGTTGTCGGACCAGACGGAAAGGCACAGATTAACGAAGAGGTTGCTACGGATGCATGCCAGGTCTGTGTGAATATCTGTCCCTATAATGCGATTCACATGGTTAAACTCCCGGATAAATTAACAAAACGGCCAACCCATCGTTATGGCAAAGACAGTTTTATTCTCTATAATATCCCGGTACCCCAATTTGGGAAGGTCGTTGGCATTGTTGGAGTCAATGGTATTGGCAAGAGCACTGCCATTAAGATCCTTGCTGGTGCTCTCAAACCAAACCTTGGTAACTTTGATCAACAGGCTCCGACCATAGAAACCGTCATCCAACTCTTCAAAGGAACAGAAGCCCAGAATTATTTTCAGAAAGTAAAAGAGGGAAAGATACAAATTAGCTATAAACCACAAGAGATTGAGCTTATTCCAAAAGCAGCAAAGGGTAGAGTAAGAAATCTTCTTGAAAAGATTGATCAAAAACAGAAATTAGCGGAGGTTGCCTCATTCCTTGATCTTCTACCTATTTTAGATAACGATATTGCCACGATTTCGGGAGGAGAACTTCAAAGGGTAGCGATTGCAGCAACCGTGCTGAAGGAAGCGAATGTATATATCTTTGATGAACCCTCTTCTTACTTAGATGTGAAGCAACGTATCAAGGTAGCACGATTTATCAGATCCTTAGCGAATGAAAAAACAGCGGTTATGGTTATCGAGCATGATTTGATTGTGATGGATTACATTGCCGACCTTGTCCATATCATGTATGGCGAAGAAAAGGTGTATGGTATTGTTGCCACGGTTAAAGCAGCAAAAGCAGGGATCAATACCTATCTTGACGGGTATCTTCCTGAAGATAATGTACGGTTTCGAGATCATAAGATTACCTTTGCAGCACGAGCAGGAGATGCGCGAATAAAGCCGGTTGTTAGTCATCATTGGCCTACCCTGGAGAAAGCATTAGGGCAGTTTCATCTCTTTGTTAAGTCAGGAAGCATCTACCGAAGGGAGATTGTCGGAATTGTTGGTCCTAACGGGATAGGAAAGACAACCTTTATGAAACTCTTAGCAGGTGTTGAGACTCCTGATCATGGCGAGATTGAACAAACTGCAACAATTGCGTACAAACCACAGACCTTACAAGTGAGCTCTGCTGAACTCGTCATGCAGGTCCTGCAAAAAGCAACGCAGAAGCATACCAATGATCTCATCATACCACTCAAACTTCAAGATCTCTTGATGAGGCCTTTGAATACCTTAAGTGGAGGAGAACTTCAACGAGTGGCTATCGCGCGAGCACTTGCAGAAGATGCTCAGCTCATCCTCCTTGATGAACCTTCCGCATACCTTGATACTGAACAACGCTTAGTGCTTGCAAAAATAATCCGCCAGCTTGGTGATACCAAGGAAGTTTCTCTCTTAGTTGTGGATCATGATCTGCTCTTTCTTGATTACCTCTCTGACCGCCTTTTGGTCTTTGAAGGTGAACCTGCGCGAGAGGGTAGGGCTAGCGGCCCTCATTCCATGGAAGAAGGAATGAATACCTTTTTGCGAGGGCTTAACATTACTTTCCGGCGTGATGAACACAATAAACGACCACGGGCAAATAAAGAGGATTCCCAACTGGATCGTACCCAACGGACAACAGGAAAGTGGTATTATACTTCCTGAGAGTAGGCGCAAAAGGTATTCATGTATGACTATTGCTTGTGTTTGCTATAACCCAAAGGGAGTAATAGAAAACAACAAACTTTAAATAGAACCTGTCCCTTGAGAAACAAGCATGGAAGCTGAGTTATTTCATGAATCTGGTCTGGATCGAGTGAAAACAAAGGATATGTACGATTTCTTAATGTTTGAAATCCAGAAACAGATGGTTGCTATTGATGACCTGAAACAGAATAATACGTCAACTGCAAAAGACGCTGCTGATCTTGCCATTCTTAGCCAATTATTGGCCTTTAGCGAAGGTGTAGATGATAAGCTCATGAAAGAGCGCATGGAACAGATGAAGCAGACAATGCATACGTTTTTTCAACCGCAAAAAAAGTAGTCAAAACAAATATAGCAAAAGACACAAATTTTTAGACAAAATAAGATTGGCTTTTGCTTATTACGAAAAGACGATATTGTCTATTATTTATGTCTTTGAGTATAGTCTTCTAGAAAGCCTTTTTTGGATGAAGCTTGTTCGTGATCTTATTTGAATTCCTTCCCTACTTCCTTATATGCTTCACGAAAGCTCATACCTTTTTTCACGAGCGCATAGGCCTTCTCAGTTGCATAGAGCTCAGCACTCATCGCTTCTTTAAGATGTTTTTCCTGAACACCTAACCCTTGCACAACCTTTGCTGCAATGCTTAAGGAACTCAAAACAAGAGTAAAACCACGAATAACAGGTTCTTTTGTTAACTGCAAATCACGTTGATAGCCGCTCATTACGTTGCCGATGATACCTTTTACTTGGATTTCATAACCAACAACAACGTGGTAGTTTGCCCGCATTAATTCCAGAACGTCAGGATTTTTCTTCTGTGGCATAATTGAGCTTCCGGTACAGTAATTGGCAGGAAGCACAAAAAATCCAAACTCTTTGGTAGAGAAAAGGATAAGATCGGTTGCCAGTTTATTGAGATCAGCCATTACTTGAGACAGGGTGTTGAGTACATTTGCTTCAAACTTTCCACGTGACATGCCACAGTAGATAGGATTCTCCTGGATTTTGGCAAAGCCGAGTTCCTTTGTTGTTAATCCACGATCAATGGTAACAGGAACGCCGTAACCAGCAGCGCTTCCTAGAGGATTCTGATCAATAAGCGTCATCGTTTGTTTAATCTGGCTGAGATCATCGGTCAGCGCATCAACATATGCAGAGGTCCAAAGAGAAACTGATGAGGGCATTGCGCGTTGCATATGAGTGTATCCTGGCATGGGTACACCTTTGTTCTTCTTAGCAAAGTGTATTAAAGCAGTGCATAGTTGCTGGACGAGCGTTGCTGTTTCTCCTAATTGCTCTTTCATATAGAGACGTACCATCACCAGACTCTGATCATTACGAGAGCGTGCGGTATGGATTTTCTTTCCTACCTCACCATACTTCTCCGTGAGATACTTCTCGATAGCAGTGTGACCATCCTCATCTGCTGTTGTGATAACAAACTTTCCTTGCTTGTGTAAGGCAAGAATTTCTTGTAACCCTTGCACGAGTTTTTTGGACTCTTCCTTGGTAAGAAAGCCAGACGAAACTAGCATCCTCGCATGTGCAATGCTTGCCTGGATATCGTACGGTAGAAGAACAAGATCCATAGCAGGATCATTGCCAACGGTATAGGCTTCAATCTCCTTGTCTACGGCAATACCTTTATCCCAGAGCTTCATCGTATTGCTTCCTCCACGCCAAGATGACGCTTGTCAAGGATAACATTATGGGCCTTGAGCCGAATGGCATTCAGGCGAATAAATCCTTTTGAATCTGTCTGATCAAAACCACCCTCAACATGCATGCTTCCTAGCTGTTCATTGTAGAGCGATGTTGGTGAAGTACGTGCAACACAAAGGACATTTCCTTTATATAAACTTACTGTTACCATACCATCAATGAGTTTCTGACTCTGATTAATAGCTGCCATGAGAAAGTCCATTTCAGGCGAAAACCAAAAGCCATAATAAATCAGTTCAGAAAATTTGGGCATCAACGTATCTTTCAGATGCATGACTTCTCTGTCCATGGCAATACCTTCAACATCTCGATGAGCAGCCCAGAGTATTGTTCCTCCTGGTGTTTCATAAATTCCCCTTGATTTGATGCCAACAAATCGGTTTTCAACCATGTCCATTCTGCCGATACCATTTTCACTTCCTACGTTGTTGAGGTACAGGAAGAGTTCAAGAGGATCTTCCTTTACTGTTCCATCTTGTTTGTTAACAACCTTTACCGGTAAACCGTCCTTAAAATAAATGTCGAGGAGTGTCTCTTTATCTGGCGCATACTTGGGATGATTGGTACGTGAATAGACATGCTCATCAGGAGACTTCCCTGGATCTTCAAGAATACCAGCCTCATGGCTAATGTGCATCAAATTCTCATCTTCACTGTACGGAGCTGCCATGGTCGCTTTAATAGGAATGCCACTCTGCTTTGCATACGCAATGAGATCATTTCGACCTTTGAACTGTTGCAAGAATGACGCTTCTTTCCAGGGCGCAATAACTTTAATTTCAGGGCACAACCCATAGTAGGTTAGCTCAAACCTTACTTGATCATTGCCCTTTCCTGTAGCTCCGTGACTGACATATTCTGCTTTTTCTTTCTTGGCGATTTCAATTTGATACTTTGCAATAAGTGGTCGTGCTAATGACGTTCCTAAGAGGTACCTTCCTTCATATAAGGCATTTCCTTTTAATGCTTGGAAGATGTAATTGGTAACGAACTCTTTTTTCAGGTCCATGATATAAACTTTAGTTGCACCAATCTTCTTTGCTTTTGCCTCAGCTTCCTTGAAATCCTCTTTCTGTCCAATATCAGCAAGGTAGGCAATAACCTCATATCCTTGGTCAATGAGCCATTTGAGGATAACACTCGTGTCAAGTCCTCCACTGTATGCTAAAACAACCTTTGATTTTTTTGTTTTCATCTATCCCTCACCCCAATTACTCTTACAAGACTACATTTACTCTACATAACCTCTAGGAAAAGACATTAATTTTCGTAATAATTTGTATGTCTTTTCCTAATAAGCAAAGGACATAAAGTTACGGTTATTAGTGTCCTTTGCTATAATAATAACACAACGGTTGGGCTATAAAATACATGCTCCTTAAAAAGGTTTTGATTGATAAAGGACATTGTAAACAGATTTGTTTGAAATAGGACATCCGCTCTTTTGGCCTCTATTGCCAATATTAATCGTAATGATGGTTATGGTAAAGTAAACCTTTTAAATCTATGGTATTTATTTGTTTCCATGAAACCTACTCATCTTGGAGAATTCGAGCTTATCAAACACGTAACAAAAGCAGTTAGGCATCCTGATGTTCTTATTGGTATTGGTGATGATTGCGCTGTCCTCAAGCAAAAAAATGATCCGAACAATTATCTCTTGCTGACCACTGATACGTTAATCGAGGACGTACATTTCTCGTTTCACTGGTATACACCAGAGCAGGTCGGCAAAAAAGCAATAGAAGTGAATGTCAGTGATATTGCAGCAATGGGGGGCAGGCCACTGTATGCACTTGTTGCTGCCTCATTTCCACAAGAGACGAACGTAAAAACAATTAAGAGGTTAATGGATGGTGTCTACTTTAGTGCTGAGAAACATGGCATTGCAATTGTCGGAGGGAATACTACCCAAAGCCATGCCCTTATGATAACACTAACTCTTGTAGGAGAGGTTCACCAAAAAAATCTTTGTTTACGTTCAGCAGCACAAGAAGGAGATCTTCTCTGTATTACCGGTACGCTAGGAGAATCAGCAGCTGGCTTGGCAATCCTCCAACAATATGGCCTCAAAACGGTAAAGGATAAGCGATGGGATGTGCAGCAGCATCTCGAACCAACAGCACGATTACGTGAAGGACAGGAACTTGCAAGAAAAGGCATGCATGCGATGATCGACATTAGCGATGGGCTTGGTTCTGAGATCCGTCATATCTGTACCCAAAGTAAGGTGGGAGCTATTATTGATAAAGAAAAAATTCCTCTTTCAGAAACCACCAAACAGTTTGCTGCAATACTCAACAAAGATGCTTATACTTTTGCCTTAACTGGAGGAGAAGATTATGAGCTGCTGTTCACAGTAGAAGAACATATCCTTGGTGAGTTGCAGAAAACAATCAAAACACCAGTAACCGTTATTGGAAAGATTCTTCCCAAGAGTAAAGGCGTCCATCTGCTCGATGGTAAGAAAAAAATACCATTACCGAAAGGATGGGATCATTTTAGCTAGAATGCAGCGAAAAAGCTTTACTCTCTTAAGCTAGTAATATAAGCTGTTGCCATCTGTGTATATACTTCTCTGGATCCACGTTCCATAATCGAGTGAAGGTTGGTCTGCGCAGTGGGTGAAGTTACGGTATGTCCGTCCATTAAAGAACGAACACGCTCTCTCATTCGAGGGCCGAGTCCTAAAAATAAGTTAATAGTTGTGCTTGTATGAGGTAAATTATAATCTGCTAAAACCTCATCAGCTTCAAAGTAATCTGCAACACTACGAGGAACATCCTCAAGACGAGGAGCATCCTCATCAGGACGAGTACTGCTAGGGCCCTGTCTAAAATGATCAGACAAGCGGTGGACTGCCCGTTCCAAGGTAACATCATATATTCGGAGAAGTTCAGTAGCAAGTGCAGCCTGTACTCCTGGCGATCGTCCTTCTGCTAAAAGGTCACAGATACCATTGAAAGATGCTCGTTGTATTACGGCGTTCAAATAACCATCTCTTCTTTGGGGATCTGAAATGGGTGTTACTGCTGATGCTTCTCTCGCTGAATCGTATCTCCGTAATCCCTCTGTTGCTACTGCTGCTCGTGGAGCAAGGGATGTTAAACCTGAAATCCACGCAAAGACTTTTTCATAGAAGGGATAAGGGTCAGGAGGGCTCATCATCACTGGGGAAGAAAGAAGAGTATATATAATTTTCTAATAGACAAAAGACAAAATCAGGAAGTAGCCGTATGCCATATCAACGTGAAAAATTTATCATAGGATTCTGCTGCTTCTTTGTTATGAAGGAGGACACCTAATGGTTTTTCAGTCCAGATAATGATGCCGATTTTATCATTTCGTACAATTGTTTCGGTTAACGGCTCAAAACCTATTTTTGTAAATTTATAAGTTGCTTTCGGATACTTATGTATGTTGCACCATTGTTTTAACGATTCATTAAAAATTAATCTTGCTTTAATCTGCTTTGCAGCTCTTTTTCTATGATAGTTAACCCACCACGCATCCCCCATCATTAATGATTTTATTGAAGAACCAAAGGTATGATGCTCTTTTCCTCCTGCCTCGAGAAGTTCATACAACAACTCTCTCATTCCTTTAATGCCTCGAAAGGTAATGACTTCTGGTTTTTTCTTCGATTGCTGCTGTTTCAATAATAGTGCTGGTAAGATCTGTTCAAAGCGTTCTTTTTTTTCATTGATATAGGCAACAATATGCTTCGGATTTGTAGCCTGATAATGGTTTCTTTTACCCTCTTTGACAAACGTTACAAAACCTCTGTCGATAAGTTTGTTTAAAGTCATGTGAACAACAGAGTTCTGCAATCCAGACTTTTCAAGAATGGGGCCTGCTCTTGAAGTTCCTAGCTCCAGGAGCGCAAGATATACTTTAATTTCTGCATTCGAAAGTCCAATCTCTTCAAGAATTTGTGTGTCCATAATTAGAGTAACTATTGCTATTATTTAAAGCTTTAGTTTTATCCTCCAAATATGGAGAATAAAGATTTATATGCTCTATACTTGTTATTACTTTCCCTTGATAAATAAAAATAACGAGAGAATAAAAAATGCCAAAATCAATTACCGAACAAACACATTGGGAAACAGTTGCTCAGGAACTTGAGGCTGAGCGTCTAAAATTAGTGTCCTATGATATGACATTACTCCACTTACTTCGGGATGTAAGAAGTAAGAGATTACTTGATTATGGTTGTGGTCCTGGTGTTTTAGCCTTAGCTTTACACAGAGGCGGAGCTGACATACGAGCATATGATATCTCCGAGGAGATGAGAAAATATTGCGGAGATAAAATAGGACATGATCGAGTGTATACAATCACTGACGCTATACCAAGAGACTATTATTGATGGAGCAATTTGCAATTTGGTACTTTGTATTGTTGATGATGTTGAGGTTGGAAATATTGCTCGCAATCTCAGAGATGTTTTAGGAGAAGAAGGAAGAGCTTATATCGGCTTTTGCAACCCGCGAATGTTCAATATTCCAGAATCTCGACTTGATTTACGAGACCAAACAGAACATCACTATGAAGAAAACCACGCTTATTGGAAAACCAAAAAAGAAGGGGGATATCGCATTGTTGAGCAACATCGACCTGTCGAGTGGTATGAACACACTTTCACCGAAACAGGACTAGTTGTTCTTGGGAAACATTTCGCGCCAGAATATGAACTCAATGGAAGAAGAATACAAGATTTTGTAATCTTTGAACTAGGAAGAGGTAAAAGAAAATGATACACATTTTTGTCCCAAACGGAATAAAACCCGTACATAGTTTTGACCTATGGGGTACTTTGGCAATCCAAGAGGTTTTAGGGCCTCGTGTTTTAGAGGCATATAAACAATTAATGACTGGACAGGATACTCCTGAGAGAGTTGCTCAAAATATGATTAACTATGATGGAGTTTTAAGGGGCGATAAAAAAGCACTTGAAAACAAGAAAGCATATGTTGATACTGTTGAAGATCCTCTATGGAACACTTATCTGCGAGGAGAAGTTGATGTTAATTTTGATGGTGCATTGTATCAAGATGCATTAACTGCGATGGATCAAATAGCAGAAGCTGGAGAAGGTTTGTGTATCTTAACAACTGGAACTTCGCCATGGGTTAAGAAAGCCGTGGCTTCTGTAAACCCAAGAGTCGGCGAAGTTTTAGGAAAAGTTTACTCTGGAAATAAGGCAAGTCCAGGAGTATACGAAGCAGCAGCTGAGGATCTAAAAAGAATGCAATCTCAAATGGTTTCTCATACAGAGGATCAACTGAAAGGTCTTGCTGGTATCCTTCAAAGTGAACTAAGAAACCAAGTTGGATTAGTTTATGTAGAACGTGTAGGTTTAGCAACTGCTGACGAAGTATTATCGCAAGGAATTGACCATTATGTAACTGATTTAGCTGAAGTTCCCTACACGACATTTGTAAGGAGGTAATTACATGAGAACTAACGACAGAGAGCAAAAGACCGAATGGATAAACAGATGGGCTGGTTCATACACCTTTATCTCCTGTAGCTACTGGGCCTCCCACTATGCAACGACGCTCAAACGAATATTAGGAATGGGTCTTGAAAATGTGTTGTTTATTCATAAGAAAGGAACAGTTTCATTCTTTGTGAAGAGCGATGAATTTATTGCATTGGGAGGATACTTAGCAAATAAAACAACTACGAACGAAGCAGGAGCTCTTGCGCTATTAAGTCTATTAAAAGAAGACACTGATATCATCATAGCTACTATGGATGAATTAGAGGGTACTATTTTGTCCCCTGAGCAGTACGCAACATTCTATCCTATTTTTGAGAGACATTTAGCATACCACAATTTCATGAAGAAGACGGTTGATTTCCTAAGCCCAGAGGTTTTCGAGAGACTTTTTCCTCAATTCGAAGATGCACGAAAATATTCAGAAGCAGTGTACAGTAAGACAGAGCAGTTTTTCAGATCGTTAGCAAAGGCGATAGCAAATAAAGAAAATTATAGTCCAGAAGCTATAACCTGCTTAACACAGGATGAATTAGAGAACTACATTAAAAAAGGAACGCTGCCTAACGAAAATGGGCTACGTGAACGCTTCGAAGCCAGCATTATCTTACATGAGAACAGAAAAATCAGATTATTCACGGGTTCTGATGTTGAAACATGGGAAGGGAAGCTTTTTTCAGAGAATGGAGATGAAGTAAGAGGAACAGTTGTTTTTAGAGGCAAGGTTAAAGGGAAATGCAGAATAGTGAATAACCCTCTGAAAGAGCATGCCTTCAACAAAGGAGATATCTTAATAACTGGTATGACCCGCCCAGAGTTTATGCCATTTATGGAAAAAGCAAGCGCAATTGTTACCGATGCTGGGGGATTGTTATGTCATGCTGCAATTACCGCTCGAGAGATGAAAATTCCTTGTATTGTTGGTACAGAAAAGGCTACGAGAATGTTTAATGATGGTGATCTTATAGAAGTTGATGCAGAAAATGGGATCATTAGAAGAGAAATTTAAGAAGTTTGCTCAACAAATGAACATTCCGCTCGAAGAGCTCGACATACTTTTCTGGAGCATGCAGACAGGCATTATTTTCAAATAGTTTCAGTTTTGGTCTTGAGCAAAAAACCACTCCTCACAGGACAACCACGGTCGTAGCATTTTTAAAAGAGATTTGCCATGCCAAAGACATGTATCGATCAGGCATTGCAAATCTGCCCTTGCATGGAGGAAAGTGTCCTCCCTGGCTTTTCAAACGGATGGTAAAGCTCGGAGGCGAAATAAGTGAAGCAATAGTACTTATCCATAGTCAGGATGAACTTCTTGAACGTCTCGCCGACCCTTTCTTCTTCCAGAGTCTTGGATGTGTCCTTGGTTTTGATTTTCACAGTTCTGGGCTTACAACGACGACCTGTGGAGCACTTACTGAAGCACTCAAGAAAAAAGAGATAGGTGTACGTATTGCTGGTGGTAAAGGAAAAACATCACGAAAGACTCTGTCCCAAATTCAAGAACATCCCTTCTCGCTTTCAACAGATAAGATTGAGAGATTGACCTACAGTTCTCGTATGGCAGCAAAATGTGATACCAGTTTACTGCAAGACGGCTATGATCTTTATCATCATTCTTTTGTTTACACGGAAAAAGGAACATGGTCAGTTATTCAACAAGGCCTTAATACCTCAAAGAAATATGCACGCCGTTACCATTGGCTGAGTTCCCATATTAACAGCTTTGTCGAAACACCCCATAATGCTATCTGCTGCGATTCTCAAGGCAACAAGGTTCTCGATATGACTGCAAAGGAGAGTAAGGCCGCGCAAGCTGTTTCTCTTGACCTTGTGAAAGAAAATCCCCAACATCTCGTCAAATGGTTTCACAGTAATCAACGCACCCTCACTGAATTCAGTGAGAAAAAAGAACCATGGGAAAAAAAAGAATCACAGGAATCAGTACTACACATGCATCCAGATCATTGGGATTTAAGGCTCAGCAAGCAATCCTATGATGCGTTGCAAAAAGCCTATGAGATTCAACCACAGAATTATGAGGAGTTAGTTTCATTAAAAGGCATAGGACCAAAATCCATCCGTGCTTTGACACTTGTTTCGGAATTAGTGTATGGTACAAAAGCTTCATGGAAAGATCCTGCTCGATACTCCTTTGCTCATGGTGGTAAAGACGGCATCCCCGAGCCAGTAGACAGACAACGATACGATAGGTCTATCCTCATGTTACATGAAGCCCTTGAAAATGCAAAGCTCGGTAATATTGAAAGATTGCATGCCATAAAACATCTCCAGGCAATTATGCAGAAACCTTTCTCACAGGGAAATGTCCAAGACTCAGAAGGATAGATGAGAAGGAAGTTGACTTCTGACAATAGTGATTCCCTCTGCAACAGATCGCAAATGCATCCCATACTCCAGTAGTTTCCCTGTTTGTAATGTCCCGTACGTAGGTCTCGGTGCAAAATCATCTTCACTGGTGCCAGGAGTAAGCAAAGAAGGCTCAGTATGTTCGCGAACAATATCCTCGAGAAAACCACCTAACTCATATTTTGTCCTTTTCTCCGGACCTGCAACATGAACAATACCAGTAACTTCTCGCTCCAGCAGGCCTGAGATGACAACAGCTAAATCATCAATAAGAAGAGGTTGCCGCAGTTGATCGTGGTTAACCCTGAGTGGTTTTCTCTTCATGATCTCTCCAAAAAAACCATTGTCATAGCCAGGTCCATTATAGCCATACGAAATAGCAAATCGAAGAATGAGATATCTCTCCCGAACACCAAGGGTGCTCAGAATAGCTTCTTCTGCTGCTAACTTTGTTTTACCCAAGACATTCAGAGGACAGGGAACATCCTCTTCTGAATAATCTCCCTGCCTACCATCAAAGACATACGCAGATGAAGTAAATACTAATCGTGAATGTGCTTCATAAGCACCTGCAGCAACATTAGCTGTACCTTCTGTATTTATTTTCCCTGCAGTCTCTGGATCCCTCTCACACTTATCAGCGTTTGAGAAAGCAGCAGTATGGATAATCACCTCGGGACGCCAATCTCGAATAGCTGTTATTGTTTGTTCTCTGTTAGTTATGTCAAGATATGCCAATCCTTCTTGCGGCCGTGAGGAATAAGTACCTATCACCTCATGAGCTGTAGCAAAAAGAGTTCTCATCTTTGCGCCTAAGAAACCATTTGCACCGGTTACTAAGACTCGGGTCATTGAAGCAATGTGATATATGACCTATATAACCTTTACTATTAAAAAATAGTAATGCATATAAAGAGGTGTTGTTTATATACGCATCATGGGGGATGGAAACTCAAAAAACGCTTACGATCTAATTCGATCGTACACAAGAACGGAAGAGCAACTACAGAACTTGACCGGATTCCTTGAACGCGTTGGTCTCTTAACTCAAAGTCAAATTGACGCATTACACCGACCAGGGCAGAGCAGCAAATTCAGAGTATCTATCCTTCTTAGCTCTTTGAGGTCATCGTTACTCTCCAAGGAGATAAAACTTAGCACAGAAAATATAGACGATCCAGAGATACGATCCTTGGTCAAGGTCGTCGAGCATGAATTAAGACTTCTCTCACGTTTGGATAACGAGGACACCTACAGAACGCTTCTTTCCAGGAATGACTTGTCTAATGGAGCAATACATGGATTAAGATCTGTTCCAGCAACTCTTGGTTTTTCTTATGTTGTAGAAACGGATAAAGGAGTTTATTTTTTCAAATACAGTCCAGCATTTGGCAACAGATACATCATTCGAGCTGATCCAAAAGAGGTGGTTTTTCAGAACGTGCTTGGAGAAAACATCTTCAGAGAGCTTATGGGATCTGTTTTTACAATGCGTACTCTTTCACCATCCCTTGAAGATGCCCTCTTACGGCGTGATAAAGAAGATGAGAAAGAGGATATAGGAAGAATTAATGAACGTCTTATTATCCAGCCGTGTTATACTCCGGAGTTTGTAATTCTTTATGAAGCAGTAAGGCCAGAATATGCAGGAAAAATTTTTGGAGACCTTGTGGGAAGAATACATTCGAGAACTTCTGGCATACGAAATTCAGCACCAGCTATCGTTCAACAGCATGTACGAGAAGTAAGAGACACAACCTTAGAGGAGTATGTTGGCTGGCTGACTCATGGTTGTTGGGTAAATAAAACTGTTAATGCATTGCGACGCGTGAGGAATGATGAGGCTGTAGCATATCTTGATTTTGCTGAGAATTGGGGATGGGACAATTTAGTGGCTCACAGTCGTGACTATTGGGAGAGAGGAGCTGTACTAACGACGCTTGACATACGACCAAAAAATACGTTTTTTCATCCAACAAGAGGCACAAGAGTTTTTGATTTTGATTATTTTGCGTTCTATGATCCTTCGTACCATGCGGCTCAGACAATGTTTTTTGCTGCAAGGGATGCAGTCGAAATAATGGGAGTGAATGACCACACACTGACAACAGTCTTAACCCGTTTTTTGGAAGGATATTTCGAGGCTCTAGGAAAGGAAAAAATCCAGGGATTTATGGGAACACCAGACTTTATGCAAAACACCCTTCGCTATTATGCACTCGCCTCAGTTGGAAGATATCTTTCAGATTACCTCAGTGGTCAAACAGATATTGGAAAATTACAAACCATTCACAGAACCGCAGTTGCGATGGTAAATCAGGGAAGGTAACTCCCCTAAGGAGAAGCACATCTTTATAAACAGAACTCTTATCCTTCTTTTTCTGGGCTGGTAGTTCAATCCGGACACGAGACGTAAATGTATACTCGTAATCGTGGGAGATTAGAACGTCCGCCTCGCTAGCGGAAGGCTCCGGGTTCAAATCCCGGCCAGTCCATCCATTCTATAATAGAGGACAATAGTATTTAATATGTTTTTTCCTCTATTATATACTAGAAAACCTAACAAATAATACTAAAAATTTAGGTTTTCTATTATATTTCATCCAAACATTTAACGATCGAAAGTATTTTAAAGAAACAAGTGCTGCATAGCTTTCTTTATGAAAGGATACATTACAAGGGCGGTTAAAGAAGTACAGCAAGGGGACAAGCTGAGTGTTACCATTCCACTGAAGAAGAGGAAGGACTACAAGAAAAATAGTCTGTCTGTCCTTTACAACAAAGTTCTTTTTACTATCCAGAAGAAGATGGTGCCTTCACCTGTTAAGAACGCACTGTTACGAACAACAGGGATGAAGATCGGCTATGATGCATGCATCCCCCATGACATTACCTTCGATCCGTATTTTCCTGAACTCATCGAACTTCAGGAGGGTTGTATTCTCGGTGGCGGTTCAACGGTTATTACCCATACCGTTGCCAACAATGCATTAACTTTAGGAAAAGTCATACTGACACCACGAACATTAGTCGGTGGCATGACCACGCTCAAGCACGGTGCAGTTATCAAAAAGAATGCTATCTTGATGTTTCATTCTGAATTACAGGCCGTTGTACCTGAAGGAGAAGTCTGGGGAGGCAAACCAGCGTCAAAAGTTAAAGCACTCTCTGCAGAAGAAATGGAGAAATACTTCAAGCCCTCTGATGGCAATGCCAAAGCGTATTATAAAACAGCAAAACAAAAATTAGCAGAGTTCCAAAAAAATCCATCACAGGGATATTTCAAACTCCAGTATAATGGTAACCGTTTAAATGCAGGTAATGATTGGTGGCGAGGCAGAAATGTTGTACGGATTTACGTCAATGGCATCATTGTTGAGTTCTGCCGATTATTGCCAGCGTGTTGGTTGAAGAATGCACTCTATCGGTTAATGGGCGCAAAAATTGGCAAAAATGTCCATATCGCAAAAGGTGTTGTCCTCGATCATATCTATGGAGATCTCACCACGATTGAAGATGATGTACAGATTGATGAAGATGTTTACATTGATGGCCATGAATATACCATCAGTCAAACGATTTTTGGAAGAAACCATATTAAAAAAGGAGCACATCTCGGTCACCATTCTTTTGTCCGCTGTGGGACAACCATCGGAGAAAACACGATCATTGAACCCTATAGCATTGCACAGCGTGAGATTCCTGCCAATGAAGTCTGGGGTGGAAACCCTGCGGTATTCATCCGAAAGGTAAACTCCTCGTTCTGAGCTGTAAAGTAAACCGTTGAGTATGTCTATCGTTTTGAGGGAAAAGTATAAATAGTTTATTCTGTTGAATCCCCCTCAGAACGAGTAATGTATGATACCATGATACAAAGAACCCTTTTTTGGCCATTTTCCCTGTTATTAGCTGCAACAGCAGCAAAAGGTAAAAAAACCTCTCCGAATGTGCAACGGAATCTTGAAGTTAGACCGATTGCACCGCAGTTATCACATGGAGATGCTCCAGTTACTAATCCTCACTATCGTACCTTTGCAGGACAATTAACTGGTACGAGAGACAATCCTGATGACAAAGCAAGAGATGAAGGAAAAGTAGTTACTTTTGCCGGAAAGGACGCTGATACGACCATGGCCCAGTATGAAAAACTGGTACGTGATCGTGATCCCTATCGTAAGCAGCTTGATGTTGGCAGAATTTCACTTGCTGACCGAGTAAAAACAACCGTTAGTAATCTCAGAAATCAGGTGACAAATGCCTATGATAACACGGTTGGGTATGTTCTTGCACAAAAGCAAAACTGGGATACATCACGTGCATTGAGAAAAGATCCAGACAATACCAATCTGGTCTATGTCATGAACGGACTTGCACAAAATATTGGTCCTGGCCATCGGAGAGGCAAGGCATTGATGCAGCACGGATTACGGCCGTACCATGTTAAAAGCCACCACAGTTTACCTGATGAACAGGCATATCAAAAGTTCTTGGGACAGGTTGACAGGCTCCACGAAAGGGCAAAAGTCCAAAACCCACAGTCTCGACATGATGGATTGGTTGGCCACAGTTCTGGTGGAGTCTTTGCCATGTACGCAGCAGAGGATAAACGAACACCACAGCGAGGAATTAAATATGCACAGGCTATTGCTTCAGATTACGATGGTATGCCGCTGACCACCCCAAGTCAAAAATTAATGAACACCTTCATCCCTCTTGACGCACACAACCCGTATAAAACTAGAGCTGCACGAGAGAAGATTCTTTCACGACAATATCGTGGTCCTCCACGGATTTCAGTGGAATCTGTTGGCGGTCAGTTTGATGATCTTGTGCCACCACCCGTTACCTACTACAAACACGCAGATCGTCATCATGTTGTTTTAGGAGAAGACTCAACGCATTTTGGTACCTCTGGATCGAATGACGAGATGAATAAGATTTTAGCAGACTTACTTGTACAACAACGTGACAGGACAAAACCAAAGTCAATGTACCAGAAGGTAGAATACAAAAGAGCTGCCTAGGATGGCTCACGACACAAAAATTCCCCATGGTATTGATCTTCTCATTGTTGATATTGATGACACCTTTATCTATCATCGAACTGTTGCCATTGCCAATAAAATTTTTCTTCAAGAAGTTGCTCGACTGTTTGGTACAACCGTCCCAAAAAATCAGCTCTGTACAACGAAAACGACCGTCCTCAGCTTGATACAACTCGGTAAGCATATCGGACACTGGAAACTAACAATAAAACAAGGGTCAAGGGTTCTTTATTTAAGTGCAGCTGCATTGCTGTTGTATACGTTACATTTCTTCAGAAGAATCCATAATGAAATACAACCGACGCTTTCTAATGAATATATTGTAAGGATTTGGGCAGAGACCGTTATTAAGTTAGGTATGCCTGTTGAGGAATATTCCCTTTCGCCTGATGTCATCAACCGTCATCTCAAGAGGAAAGTGATGAGAATTTATGGAGAATTGCGAAAACAGCATCCACAGATGAAGGTGGTTGCCATAAGTCAAGATTTTGCTGTTGCAAACCAGAGAAAAGATGCTATCAAAGCAGCGTTGCAACTCACCAAAACCTACTCAAATAAATTCATCCCAAATCAAGAGGGGACCATTAAAAACTACCATCTCCTGGTAAAAAATGGACAGGATAAAAAGAAGATCGCTGAAAAAGAAATACAGCAATCGAAAGCAAAGCGTATAGGTATCTTTATCGATGATTATGATGATCTTAAACTTCTCGAACTCAAAGGGATAGTGTTTATTCTTTACCATCAACGTCTCGAGCAGTACATTCCGGTAAGGAAAGGAATGGTAACCCAGAGCTTTCAATAATTGCCGGGATGGAACCTAAAAAGTCGTACGACAAAGCACCGTAACTTATTTATACCATACAGCATTTTTCGGTATGAAAACAAGACAAAGGTGATACTGTGAAGGATCTCATTAAAAAAATGGAGAGCATTGCACGAAAACATCCGGTGCAATTAGTTATTGCTGAGGGTTGGGACGAACGGTGTTTGCAGGCAAGTGCTGAGGTTCTTGCTGAAGGGTTAGCAAATATAACGCTTCTTGGAGAAGCAAAAAAAATCCAAAAAAAAGCAAAGGAATTAGGTGTTGATATTCACCAAGCAACCATTGTTGATTATAAACATTATCCACAGATGGATGAGCTCGTTGCTCAATTACTTGAAGTACGAAAGCATAAAGGTCTTATTGAAGCACAAGCACGAAAATTGCTCGAAGATGAAAATTATTTTGCCTGTACCTATACCTTATGTGGCCATGCTGATGGTATCTGTGGATCTGC
The DNA here is from genome assembly GCA_016187565.1 of Candidatus Woesearchaeota archaeon. NCBI lineage: Archaea > Nanobdellati > Candidatus Woesearchaeota > Candidatus Woesearchaeota archaeon. The sequence continues at coordinate 77,873 of JACPJR010000015.1, read as the reverse complement.
TATTTGTCCGACCGCTTCCTTAATGCGACCAGTACTTCAAATACTCAGAAAGCAAGAGACCATTGTTTCTGAGATAGGAGTATTCCATGACACCAAGAACAAGCGCATCATATTTGCCAGTGATATTAGCCTAAACATTGATCCATCACCGCAAGAACTAGCACAGATTGCTCTGAACGCAGCCCACGCTGTCCGAGGCATAGGAGTCACGCCAAAGGTCGCTCTTCTTAGTTTCTCAACAAAAGGGAGTGGTGGTGATGGACCAGCTCTTCAGGTTATTCGAGAGGCATTACGAATAGCTAAAGAAAAAGATTCGAACCTTCTTATTGACGGAGAAATTCAGGTAGATGCAGCAGTCAGTAAATTTGGATGCCAACGAAAATGCCCCGACTCACCATTGAAAGGAGAGGCAAATGTGTTAATCTTTCCTAATCTTACTGCAGGAAACATTTGGGCCCACTCCATGGGTCAATTTTCTGATATGAGTATAGAGTTCAGCCTTGTTGAAGGTCTTCAGAAGCCCGTAAGTATACTGGGAAGAAGTACGCCACTCAGAAGTGTTCGTAATCTCATGGTAAGTTGTGCCATGCATGTCAACGCAGATCGGAAATAATCAGTACTAAAAAACACTCGTTCAAGACTTTTAGGTTCAACACCTTGCCTACCATGAGTAATTTCGCTAAGTTTGGGAGTATGGGACAGTAGACCTAAGTTTGTACATAAACATTAAAAAGAGGAGATATTTTACTTCCTAGCGTGAGATAATGGGTAATCAACAAGTGATTGATGAAATCAAACAACAATCGTGGGAGTTCTGGTTATATCGTCCTTTTCCTCGGTTCTTGGCATATCTGTTGATGTGTGGGACAACACAAGCAGCATATAAGCGCATTCGCCTTCCTGGAGAAATGGTAGGGGTTGTTTTTGATAATGCTATTTTTTACAAGAACAAGGAACTTTTTGCGCAAAGTGCAGCGTGGATTCCTGAATACTTCAAGCACCACACCCTCTTTGATATTACCCATGCATGCGAACAATACTATGCAGAAAGTAAGCCAAAACTGATCTCCCTTGTCCAGCAGAAAAAGGATCCTTTTATCTTGCTCGAGGAGTATGTTTCTTTGATCATGCCTATTTGTACATACATCTGGGTAACAAATACCCTTGAAGTCTATTACGATACTTTAGCGCCAAAGAAAGTCAAAGAGATCCTGCCAGACCAAGATGTGGAAGCTTATTTACGCGAGATGAGTTTTCCTCCTAAAAAAAACGCACACAACCTGTTTTATGAGGCATTAGCAAATGAAACTGATCTTAAAAACGTGTGTCAGGAGTTTGCCTGGATCAAGGGAAGAGGAAGATTCCCCGTGATTGGATATACGCTTGAAGAAGTGAGAAAACTCCAGCATGAGTTACAACTCGAGCAGAAAGAAGAACTGAAAAGCAAGCAAAAACAAAGACAGCAATTGCAGCAGAAGGTTCAGATACCAGCTCTATTACAACCACTTGCTGCAGAACTTCAAGAGATGGTCTATTTTCGTCTTTTCCGCAGCGATGTCTTTTTTGAATTCCTGTATCTTGCCAATCCGCTCTTTGCCCGTGTAGCGAGCGCATTGGCACTTCCCTCTATTGAAGATGTACTTCATACTGACCTTCTTTGTAAAAAACCTCACGTACAAACGAAAGTATTTGCCGTTGTCAAATACAAAAATGAACTTTTTTTATGCGATTCCTTTATGAAAAACAATAAGAAAAATGTAAAAGAACTCAGCGGAATGATCGCTCATGAAGGGCATGCTATCGGAAAAGTAAAGATTGTCTTAAATGTCTATGATATCGGTAAGGTTCAACAGGGTGACATCCTTGTCTCTAACATGACCTTACCCTCGTATTTACCGGCCATGCAACGAGCTGCTGCATTTGTGACCGATGAAGGCGGAATAACCTGCCATGCTTCTATTGTAGCTCGTGAGATGGGCAAACCATGTATCATTGGTACAAAACAGGCAACACGTATCTTCAAAGAAGGAGATCTCATCGAGGTTGATGCCATACAAGGAAAAGTAAGGAAGAAAGCATGAGAACTAAGGAGGATACCATGCAGTGGCATAGATTCATAGCACGAGAGGGCGTTGATGTAACAACGATTTCTGGATTCGATAGGGTATTTATAACGCTGACAAGAAATACAAGTGGAGATACAACAGAAAGGTTCTTTACCTTTATGAAGGACAAAAAATTTACTCATTATCTTAATTATGACGAGGATCGTATTGGTTATCATGTGTACAAAAAGAGTTTTTCTTCACCACAACAGATACAACACTATTACGATCAAGGTCTTATAATTTTGAAAGAAATAAAAGTAAAAAGTCAGCTCTGGAAAAAGCAAAAGAACGTTGACAGATTATCACTGCTCAAAGGATTTAACGTTTTTCGAGAGCAATTTACCATCATCAATGATACTTACAGTATCACTTCATGGTTTGCTATTGAAGCATGGCAGGCACGATTTGAAAAGATGCTTACGTCTATGATTAAACGAAATAAGTTTGAGGATCAACAAGAGCTGATTATTGATTATGTGTACAAGCCCTGGAAAAAGACAGCGGTTCATGAAATTCAGGAAAAACTTCAGAGAGGAGTAACAGCGGAAAAACTGGTTGAAGATTACCAATATCTCAGAAGTTGGGCAGTGGTGTGGTACAGGCCCATTGATAAATCGTGGATCGAAAACCTCGGTGGAGGAACTCCGGCTCAGCATGCCTTGCTTTCCGAAAAAGATATTACGAAGCTGTTGAAACCAACAAAGGAAGAAAAAGAATACCTTACCATTGCTCCTTATTTAATCTTCCTTAAAGATTGGCGAGATGATGTCAGGAGATCACATTGTTATGCATGGTCATTTTTGTTTGATCGTATTGCAGAGCAGTTGCTAGTAGAGCGAGATGATATCGGTTATCTTTCATTAGACGAGCTCGAAGAGTCTTTACAAACAGGAAAGATTGATATGAGAAAGATACAGGAAAGAAAAGAGCGTGGTTGTCTTGTAACCGGAGAAGGAGAACCATTGAAGATAAAGGCCATTACAGGACTCCCTTCACGATATCAAAAAATTATCCAGAGCATAGAGACAGAAACAAAAGAACAGGAGATTCGAGGATTAATTGCGCAAAGTGGAAAAACTCGAGGAAAAGTCACTATTATCAAAACCTATCATGACCTGAAGAAAGTGCAGATCGGAGATATCCTCGTTGCCAATACGACTCATCCCAACTACCTTCCAGCAATGCAAAAGGCCGTTGGCTTTGTTACGAATGAAGGCGGTGTTATCAGCCATGCTGCTATTGTTGCACGGGAAATGAAAAAGCCATGCATTGTCGGAACAAAGATCGCTACTAAAGTATTACAGAATGGAGATATTGTCGAGCTTGATGCAGATACAGGAACGGTACGGAAGATACGATAAACCATGAACCTCAAGCAAGCTTTAACCTTAGCAAAAAAGCACACCTGGAATGTCTGCTCAGGGCCGATAACTTATATGCTTGGCTACCCCTTTATGATAGGGTTTATGCGCATGGAAAAATATTATCCTGAGCATTATGATCATGTCATTCTTTCTTTCATGAATGAATTAGGAACACAATGGACTGATGAACCACAGAACATCAAAAATATCAAGCAATTGTACGAAAATCCGAAAAGAACAAGAAGACTTATCAAGACGTGGCTTGTTGCAGTGGAAACGTTTTATCAATCCTTTGGTGCATATGAAAAAAAAGTACAACATGTTCCCATCAATGAAGTTTTTGATCATTATCTTGCTTTCTTAGAGAAGTATACAGACCTCTGGGCACCTCCCCTTGCCTTAGATTCAATAGGCCTTTACACTGAAGGAGAACTTCTCAGGGAGTTTCTTTCTCACTTCCCCGCTCATGTGGAAGCACAGAAGGATTTTATTACGCTCTGCCATCCATCTAAACCAAGCTTTATGATAGAGGAACACCTTTCAATCTTACAACTTGCGCGTGCATATAAGCAAAGACAAAAAAAGAGGCAATTATTACTCAAAAAACATCAACAATCTTTTTTTTGGATAGAAAATAATTATTTACAGATTAAAGTACTTTCGCTTGAGCACTTTCGAAAGAAGGTAGAAGAAAAGAGTCAACGGACACTTGAAGAGATTAATCACGAGATTGCTTATCTTACGGATACTCAAGGAAAAGAGTATGAGAAAGAGCGCATTCTCAGAAGACTCAATCTTCCAAAATCACTTCAAGAAAAGATTCTTTTCACTGCAGAACTTGGAACCTGGCAGGATCAGCGGAAAAAGATGTGCTTGAGAGCAAACCATATGCTCACGCTTTTCTTAGAAACAATAAGCAGGAAAACGACATACTCGCTCAAAGAACTCTACCATATTTCACCAGAGGAATTACAACAAATCATCCTTAAAGGAAAAAAGATTTCGCGTACACGCTTGAAAGAACGTCACGAAGCACTGGTAATGATTGTTAGCAGACCTGCAAACGAGGATCTTTTTAGTGGCAGTGCAGCAAAGGAAATTATCCAGGCTCTTCATAAGACTACCTTTGGTAAAATAAGTACCGAAGATACGATTATTAGTGGTGTCATTGTCTCGTATGGCAAAGAACGCTTGATTGAAGGCAAGGTTCGCATTGTCCTTGATCCAGCAAGTGATCAGTTCCTGGAAGGAGAAATCCTTGTAGCCTCAATGACTCGGCCTGAATATGTTCCGCTTATGAAAAAAGCAAAGGCAATCATCACTGATGAAGGTGGCATTACCTCACATGCAGGTATTGTTTCCCGCGAATTGAGTATTCCCTGCATTGTTGGGACTAAAATCGCTACCAAAATCCTCAAAAATGGCATGCGTGTCGAGATAGACATTAATAAAGGTATGATTATTCCAAAATTAGAGAAAGTGTAGTAATAATGATAACTACATCATTTTATATAGCATGAAGTTTCGCTACTAGGCGGGGAGGATAAACATGACAAACAACATGGCTCTTATTTATGAGCACTTTGCTGGACGAAATGGATCAGGCAATGGATCAACCAGAACATCAAGCGCTCCCCATGTAGGGCAAGTTGCTCTTTTTAATCTCGATGGAACACTGCTCAGAATAGAACCTGCAACGAGTACAACTAGTAAATATGCCTCTCTCGATGCATATATGGAAGGAAGAGAAGCAGGGATAGGTAAGCTGAGAAGTCAGGGAAATTTTGAAGCTCATTGGCTTTATCAACAATTACTTACTGAAGGATTACGAGATGGTATGTTAGTAGCACGAACAACACCTGGAGCTCGAGAGATCATGGGAGGGTTGCGAGGACAGGGCTTAGAGATTGCAGTCTTCTCAACCATGATGCCAGACGGCATGACTGCTGCACTTGATCAGACCGGTCTTCACGTTCAGGGAGCGCATTCTACCTGGACACTTCCTTGCTCACCGCAGTATACAAAAACCCAAGATTCCTTTAGGATTGTTAACGCCATGCTTGGTGGAACGACTCATCTCTACACTGATGACAGCAGCTATGTACTAAGTCATGCTGCACATGGTGGTTTGAACATGCGACCAGGACAGGCCGTAAAGCTATACCATCTCGTGCTTAATGGAGATCCACGAGCAACGAGTAACGGCATTATCCCTATTAGAACCCTCAGTGAGGTAAAACCATGACAGAACCAAGACCTTACACTTCATGCGATGGACAGCATACACCATTCCAACCAAATCATCCTGTTGTCCTGTTTGACCTTAATAATACCTTGGTGTCCATGCCGCACCTTGCCTATGTGAGACATGTAGATCCACGACTTGCAGAACGATGGGAACAGGGGAATCCTCATGCAGCATTGCATTACGAAGAACGCCTTGCACAGGGGTTACAGGACGGCGCTATTACGGTTACGGTCTTACCGGGAGTTGAGAATAAACTCACTGAGCTTGGTGAGGCTGGCTTGGAGATTGCTGTTTTCTCGACCTGTACAGGCGATGGTATCCTTGCTGCTCTCAGACAGACAGATCTTCTTATTGATAGAGTTTATTCTACCTGGGATGTTCAGGAAGGAAGGGGAGCAAGAAAGACTCCTCATGGCTTTGCACGGGTTGATAGGTGGACTGGCAACAGAGTAATCTTCTATGCAGATGATCAGAGAGAGCCACTAGATGCTGCCAAAGACTATTTCGGTAGAACTGAACGTGGAGTAACCTTATACCTTGTTGGGAACACCAACAGGAGCAACAGCAATGGTCGGGAGGGTATTCTGAGCATCCCATCAATCAGTAACATCACCGGACTACAAAGAGTACTACAACGTCAAGAAGAGTAAACCAGGAGGAAAGGAGTTATGAAAAATATGCCCTATCTTAGTGGACATTTACAGAAGAATCTGCAACAATGGAAGGGAAAGAAATGGTACCATCAGCGCTTTGATGGCAGCCCCTATTTAATTCACTTTATTGCTGAGGCAGAGATCAGAAAAGAGCAGCGTAAAGGAAATGGCCAAAATGATGTCCATTACTGTTTCTTTGAAGAGGGAAAAGCTGATTGGTACATCCTGATGGATGAGATTGAACGCATCTCCAACGATGTTATTGCACGAGGAAAGAAAAATCCACAGATTAGTAAAGATCTGATTAATGACTGGAAAGCAGATGAGGCATTATTTTATCAGAAATGCAAAGAAATAGAAATTGCTCCATTAGGCAAATTAACCGATAAGGCATTACAAAACGTGCATGATGAATTCCTTGAAATAGCGTTACGAAGAAACAGCTCCAGTTCTATCATTGATGGTTTTGCCCTAGGAACCGATGAGATGATTGCTGAGCAAATTAAAAAAGTGTATGAACTATCCACACTCACAAAAGAAATGCGTTTTAGTGAGGTCTTTTCAACCTTAACAGCCCCTGTTCACCTCTCCTTTGTTAATGACGCAGAGGTTGCCCTGTTAAAAATTGCTGTTTATGTAAAGAAAAATCCCGGACAGAAAAGGGCTTTATTAGAAGAGCATCAGAAGAAGTTCTTTTGGATTCGAAACAACTATGTTGATGCCTACGTATTAAGCGTCAAGCATTTCAACGAAGAAGTTGAAAAACTCTTGAACCTTTCAGTAGATATCAACCACCAGATCAAAAAGATAGAAGAAACTCCTTATGTTAATAAGCAAAAGAAAAAAGAGCTCATGGCAAGGCTTGACTTACCTCAAGAACTGAAGCTTTTGATTACAATTTCAGAGGATTTTACCTATTGGCAGGATGAACGTAAGAAAGCAACCTTTTGGACAGCACACTATGCAACCATTCTCCTCGACGAGATCGGAAAAAGAGTAGGCATTTCAAGTAGTTTATTGAAATATGCTAGCCCTCGTGAAATAAGCAACATCGTTAAACAGCCACTAACAAAAGACTTACTCGAACAACGAAAACAAAACAGTGTCTTTTATTGGGATCAACAAGGACATGATTGCGTTGTCGGGACTGAAGCAAATATGATAAAGGAAGCAATTTTAGGGACAACTGATCTTTCTGACGTCGATGACTTTCGAGGTTTAAGTGCCTGCACAGGCAAGGCTGTTGGTAAGGTAAAGATCGTCAAAAGCGCAAAGGAGATTGATAAAGTCAACCAAGGAGATATTCTTGTTGCAGTCATGACACGGCCTGACTATGTACCTGCAATGAAAAAGGCAGCTGCCATTGTCACTGATGAAGGTGGTGTTACCTGCCATGCAGCAATTGTCTCAAGAGAATTAGGAATTCCGTGTATTATTGGCACAAAGATTGCCACTAAAGTACTCAAAGACAATCAACAGGTAGAGGTTAATGCCAATCACGGATGGGTAAGGATCTTAAAAGAGAGTAAGAAGGGGAAGTAACAGAAAAATAGAATGGGGGGATCTTTGATGTTAGGACAAACGTTTCATAACTATACTACACAATTGTACCAAATGGAAAAAAGAGAAGAACTTCCTGGGACAGGTTTAGCATCTGAATTAGGTGGTCATAGCGGACTAGTCGGCTTATTGGGTAGAGCTACGTCTCGTACACTTGAACGCTTTCCGTTGAGAGAACAAGGGCCTACCTATGTTGTTTTTGATAGAGGAGCAGGATACACTATCCCCTATGAACTCCTTCTTATGGAGATAGAAATAGGAAGATCACTTCCCGTAAGACAGGGAGATAGCTCTGCGCGATTACAACTATCACAATTTCGACATTTGAGTACGATTTCTGTTGTCTCGCCGTATGATGGTGAACAGATGGTTTGTGACCATTTTGACCAGTTTGCTGGCACTGCCGGGGTTGGCGGGAGTATTGGTGGTAGTATCCAAGAATCTCGCATGGGACCCGTGATACGGTATGCCAAAGGATTAACTTCTGAGGAGATGAGATTGATGGCAGACTATTATCGGAACATGGATGCAACATTCCGTCCAGAAAAAGAAAGGCATGATCGTGCCGCTGATATCGCAGGAATAATTCTAGAAAAAAGTTGTTACCCCGAACACAGAATGACAGACGTAATCAAAAAAGACAGTAACCTGCTACAGCGAGAATGGTAAATACAAAAATAGAATGGCATGAATACACCAGAGGGATTATTCCCTTTCAGACAGCCTATCATCTGGTGTATGGTGTTCGCTACCAAAGTAAAAAAATGTTGGAAATTCACTTTACCACAATATTTGCAGCCAATGAAGGCAGCATGTTCTGGTGGGGGAATGGGGTAAAGAATACAAAAGAGCTTTCAGAATTCCTTCTGAAAAAACTGCATGACGAAACATTCTGGAAAAAGCATTTTCATCAGTACGAGAAAAATAGTAAGGAACTTATTGCCGCTGCAGAAAAAATTATTTTCTCTAAAGCCTTGCAAGGTACCTATGATATTGCTCACGAAATTGAAATATACAAGAAATTATGCATGACTTTCCATAGTTTCATTGCACTTTCATGGGACATTGAGGCAGTTGATATTTATTTTGAAAATGAGCTCAAAGCATTGCTGCAAAAAGATTGTCCATTGCTCGGCAATAAAGAGCTAGAGAAGAATATGCAGCTCGTCATAACACCCATACAACCATCATTTGTAACACAAGCAGAGATGGATATCTATCGTGCTACTTTGGGGAAGCTGTCAACAAGCTACTTAGAAAAAAAGTATTATTGGCTTGATCTTAGCTGGGAGGGTGGTTCATTACGAAACAAACAATGGTTTCAAGAGGCAGTAGATCAAAAAAAGAAAACAAAAGATCCGCAAAAAGAGTTTCATCAGATTGAAGAAGAGTTTGCTGAAAAGAAACATGAAAAAGAAGAGTTCTTGAAAAAACAACAGCTTTCAGCAGGTACAAAGAAACTGATAGAGCTCATTGGACATTATTGTTTGCTTCATGATGTTCGAAAGGAGTGTCAAATGAAAGTTGCTTACGCTCTTTATGTAATACTGGAACACCTTGAAAAAAAGAACCACTTCCCGTTAACATCATTACAATGGCTTTCGCCTGAGGAAACACAACAGGTTATCAAAGAAAAAACAATGGACGATAGAATAAAAGAGATTATTGCAGAACGAAAAAAGGCGTACCTTATCCTTTCACTTCAGAATTTCGCTGTTGTTGAAGGTCAAGAAGCGATTGAACAACGCAAGACATTACTCAAGCCCCATACACAGTTACAGAACATAAGCGGCATGGCTGCTTCTCCAGGCAAAACACAAGGTACGGTAAAGGTAGCACAGGGAAGTAAAGAAGCATTGGCAAAAACAAAAGAAGGAGATGTCCTTGTCATGGGCATGACCCTGCCTGAATGTGTCCCTGCAATGAAGAAGGCAGTTGCAATTGTAACGGATGAGGGTGGCGTTACTTGTCATGCAGCGGTTATTTCTCGGGAATTTGGCATTCCTTGTATTGTCGGTACCAGAATTGCAACAAAGATATTGAAGGACGGCATGAAGGTCGAGGTAAATGCAAATCATGGTGTTGTTACTATTTTGTCCAAAGAATCAGAGGAAAAAACATGACCGATGGTATGAGTAATCAAAAAATCATTGAAAATCCAATCAAGAAATACAAACATCTTACAATCAAGCGATGGTATATTCAAAGTTTTAATGGAACACCTGCCTTATTACATCTTGCAGGTAAGTCAATCGTTTCCATGAAAAAGGGTCTTGGTTTTTCGTACACCGCATGTATGAGTGCATTTGAAGATGATCTTGCTGAAGTATACTATAATAGAGATGACCTTCATTTCTTGGCACATAAACTCGAAGAAGAAATGGTGAAGAACCCAAACTACCTCCAGCAATTAATCAACAAAAGTGAGGAACGAAAAGATGAAATGCTTTTGTTCATTAAAGAAATGATACCCAAGCTTCCGAGCTTTTCTGAGCAAGAACTTATTGAAAACTACCAAAAATTAGCACAACTCCATGCAGATCTCATCAGTGAGTCACATATTATCGAAGGCTATTCCTTAACACGGGATATGAAGTTCAAAGCTCAACTCCTTGCTGTTCTTGATAAAAAAGGACGCTCAACAAAATTTAATGAATACTTTATAACACTCACAAAGCCTATTCGGAAATCCTTTATTAATGATTATAATAATATTCTTGCTTCTCTTATTGATGAAATCAAGAAAAATGAAAAGCTTACACAAATATTCCTTCAAGAACCTATTGCAGAAGTCAAAAAAGGAATGAAAAACAACAAAACCCTCAACCACCTTCTGCAAAAATTAACAACTGAATGCTATTGGATCAGAGCAAATTATAAGGAAGGAAAACATCTCTGTGAAGATGATTTTATAGCTGAGATAAAAATTTATCTCAATGAGAGAGAAAGAATTGAACAGGTATCTGATAAAACATTTACTCACTATAAAGAAGAGAAAGAGAAGCTTATCAAGGAGCTTGCGCTTCCCAACGAACTTGCGCAAATTATCAGAATAACAGACATCCTTACCTATTGGCAGGATGATCGTAAAAAATATATCCTTCAAGGATGTTGTGCCTTTGAAGATTTTCTGAGTGAGATAAGTAAACGTTTTTCTTTGGATGTTCACCTCCTTCGCTATCTTCTTCCTGAAGAAATGAATGCGCAAGAATTAGCATCACTTAATGAATCTCTGCTCTTAGAACGATGGAAGGGATGTATAGTGATTTACGATAAAGGTGTAGTGGAGGTTTTCACCGGTCAGTATTACCACGAGTTTAGATCAGCCATGAAGAAGCACAAGGATGGTGAGGAAATAAAAGAAGTTACGGGTATGTGTGCTTCAATAGGAAAAGTCAGTGGGGTTGTCCATATCTGTAGGAGTCTTGCTGATATTAAAGAAATTAAAAAAGGTGAAATTCTTGTTACCGGGATGACGCGGCCGGAGTTTGTTCCTGCCATGCAAAAAGCTGCTGCAATTGTGACCGATGAGGGTGGCATTACCTCACATGCAGCGGTTATTTCCCGAGAATTAAAGAAGCCCTGCGTCATTGGAACCAAAATAGCGACAAAGGTCCTCAAGAATGGGATGTTTGTTGAAGTCAACGCAAACCATGGCTTAATTAAAATTGTTGGCGAAGATAGCAGTGAAGATCAATAGTAGTGAAATCTGGAGGAGTAATATGATTCAACTGATTATCTTTGATTTTTCCGGTGTTTGCTTTAGTGAAGAAGAAGAGCCATACATTCGGAAATTTGCTCTGGAACATAATCTCAATCCAGAGGAATGCTACGAACGCTTTTCGGTGCTGGTAAAAAAAGCAGAGGTTGATGAGATCTCTGGAAAAAAGGTCTTTCAAGAACTTCTGAATCACTATCACATAAAAGGAGATCCTACAACAATGATCAAGGCCATGGTTGCCATGAAAGTCATGTATCCCGAGACCTTTACGATTATCAAACAACTCAGACAAAGGTATAAAACAGCCTATTTCACCAACTATAATCGAGATTTTTGGGAAGTCATTGCGCAAAAGTTTGATGTTTCTCCGTACTTTGATTATGGCATTGTCAGCTACCAGATTCAGTCACGAAAACCTGCAAAAGAAGGCTTTGAACACATCTTGAAGCATTTTGGTTTACAGCCGCAAGAAGCAGTCTTTATTGATGATTCTGCCAAGAACTTAGTGAATGCACGAGAGATGGGTATTATTACTGTACACCTGCCTGATAGAACCAAAGTTAAGGAAAAATTGATGGAGGTAGAGGTTGATTGTAGTTATAGCAAAGGACACTAATAACCGTAACTCTATGTCCTTTGCTTATTAGGAAAAGACATACAAATTATTACGAAAATTAAAAGTCCTCAAATACCTCTTTGCTTTTGCATTTTGGGCATTCTGAACCAGTCAGGATTTCTTTTTCTCCTCCGCCAATACATCCATAATCTCCTATTCCAAAGTTTTCTTTCATTATTCTTTTAATTTCCTTTTCAATAAGCATATTTTCTGAGGGAACATTTAATTCGAAGTATCTTGTTTTGATTCCTTCCTTGTTGTTGCACTTCATACAAGCAACAGGGCCAAAACCCTCAAATTCTTCAGGAAGCTTTACTTCATCTGGTTTCAGTTCTTTAATTTCAATCTTTGGCATAAAGCTTTTATCTTCAAGCTCAATATTGTTAATGCAAAGCCAATTCATGGCTTCGTTTGCCAATTCTTTGTCTCTATGGGTAAACCATTTTTCCTTTAGCTCTGGATATTGATTGATAAGCACTTTAAAATGTTTGAATGGCTTTCTTTGTTCTAAGGCTTCATGAAATTTTTCTGCTAATTTAAAATCCTCTTCCTGTATTTCATAAACAAAAGACTCCATAATCTTGAAATCATCATCAGGCATTCTTGGCTCAATGCCGATAAAATCATCATTTTCAACTTCGTCAAGCTTTTTCTCATGCTCATCTTCAACTTCGCTAATAAAAACAATCTTCTGGTTTTTCTTATCTATAAAATAATGATGCTCATAAGATGCCTGTTCAATAGCGTCCTTTATTTCATTAAACGGTATTTTTAGCTTCATCTTAATTCTCCTCTAAGCCCTTTATGGGCTTGTCAAAAATTTCTGATGCTGCCTGTTCTCTAATAGTTTCAATCTTTTTATCGAACTGAAGCAGTCTTTTCTTAACTTCTGCAATGAGCTTCTGGATAGATTCGCTATCTAAGTCCCCTTCATCTATTTGTATTCTATTATAATAGGGATCAGAGAATATAGTAACACCACCAATCTCAAACTCTATAAATTTGGTATAGTCATCACTAACATAACCTCTCCCAGTTACGGCCATGGCTAATTCTAATAATTGATGCAATATATGCTCTTCTATCCCTTTGTCATCATTCTCGATTATTGCAATTCTTTCTTTAATGTCCATCAGTAACTCACCTTTACGGCTTTTCCAAATTGTTTTATATCTTTATCAAGACAGCAATTTATTCCATCAATTTTCAATTCTGGATCTGCTTCCGTCCAGATTATTTCTCGATAAGGCATTAATGTTCCTAATTCAAAAGAATCCACTGCCCCTTTTTTACTTTTTACTTTTTCTTTTACATAGAAATAGTTTTCTTTAAAGAATTTTAAGTTTAATGAACTGTTCTCTTCTGATTTTAAGAAATGGACTTCTTTGTTTTCATTGTATAAAACCATATTAACGCCATTGCAGTCGCAGTCAGGATTGTAGCATACGTTAAAGGCTAATTGAAATCGTTCTGGCAGGTTATCTACTTCTAGTTCTACGGTTGCGGGGAATTTTATGGACATTCTTTATCGCCTGCAAATGCTTTTATTGAGGGTTATCTTCGATGAATTTATTGCATTTTTCAGTTAGAAATTGGACAGAGATTAAAGCCATGTTGCAACCTCCGTTTTATTTCTGCATTTCATTCTTTATAATCCTCTAAAAATTCTTTAATGTTATTATACCCTAAAACCGGCGAAAATTTCTCTGCCAATCTCATAAACTTCTCTTCATCTTTGTCCTTCTTTTTGGTAATGTCTAATAAAAAAGTAAGAATATCATGCATCGCATAATTATCCTTTTTGACTTTATCAGCTTCCACCAGTAATAATTCTTTAAGTTGAACAAAATCTTTATCGCTTAATTCTTCTATAATCGTCTTTTCAGCTGCCTCAAAATAATAGTCTTCTTTCACATTTAGATATTCCAAATACTCTCGAAATAGTTCTTCAATTGCACAAATCTTAACCAAACAGGTAAAATAATTGGAAATGAACCTCTCAAAGTTTAATTTACCAACGATGTCTTCATAATCAAAATAATTCTCTTTGCTTTGAAGAAGCAAAAACATGAGCTTTTTGTAACACGCGCGTGCTATCTGAATATTTTCTTTTTTAAGCTCTTCCTCAATCATACGAAAATACGCTTTAATTTGTTTGAGTCCTTCCTGACCGTATCGGTGATCCATCTGATACGCGCCTTTTTGGGTATCTCGGATAAAAGTATCAATATCTTTCTCCAACGTTTTTTCACTTAATTTATACTCATATTTTTTGGTTATTTTCATGGTTTAATCTCGTATCATTGTGATATCAAGTCAATTGTGCAAGAACCTCTTTCGTGTTTACTTTTTCAAACTGTAAATCTTTATACCATCTTTCAAGCGTTTCGTGAACACGTTTCCCTAAGAAAATCTTAATAGTCTCTATATCAGATTTTATTTTATCAACATACTGAAATTTGTACTTCTGCTTACATTGAAGAAAAGTCCCTAGTTTTGTTGTTGCTACAAGTGTTGGTTCTTTATCATAAAGTGTTGAGATGATTATCTTAGCCATGTTAAGACTAGAAAATAGGCTTTATTATATGTTTTTCGTTAATTCGGTACACTGTACACTAAAATATATACATTGTATTGATTTACTAACCACTCGATTCCCCCCTTAACAACACTAGAAGGGGAGGCATCATTCTACAAATACTTTCTGATGAAAATACATTGAAAATAAGGAATATAAACCAAGATTTATAACTCAAGAAACTATTCTCAACTGACGAAGGTACGGGAAGGGGGGTAGAAACAATGGAACCAGTGAAAGATTCAGAGTTAATTGTTGTCAATGGCAAGATTTACCATCTAGGATTACGACCAGATCAACTGGCACGAAATATCTTTGTGGTAGGTGATCCTGCCAGAGCTGACAAAGTCGCTCACTATTTTGATGCCGTTAAACATCAAGCAAACAATCGTGAGTATGTTACCAGAACAGGAACGTATCATGATATGCCGGTAACCGTTATTGCTACAGGTATTGGCACTGACAACAACGAAATTGCACTTGTTGAGGCTTTCGGGTTAAATGAATTTGATCTTGAAACCCGTGTCAGAAAAGAGGGTGCTCAACCATTAACAATCATCCGATTGGGAACATCAGGAGGACCGCAGCCAGATATTACGGTAGGTACACTAGCGATTGGCAGGTATGCCCTCGGTCTTGATAACACCGGACTGTTTTATGAGCAAGGAATCCCTGATGAAATCAGTCGTAGGATTGAGGAAGAAGCCTACCGCATAATTACCGATGCTACCCCTGATGGAAGAAGGTTCAGGGGAAAAATTCATCCCTATGCTGCAAAAGCCACGCCAGACGTGGTAGAGGCCTTAATAAGAAACGCTGAGGGAGACTATGTTGTTGGGATAACCGCCTCTGCCTCTGGATTTTTTGCTCCACAAGGAAGAGAGATTCCTGGTCTTACCATCACCATACCACGACTTCAAGAGCATGTAGCAACCCTTCATGTTGATGGACAACGAGTGGTTAATTTTGAAATGGAATCTAGTTTACTCTTTCATTTGGCAGCACAAATGGGGTATAGAGTCGGAACAATCTGTCCGGTCATTGCCAATAGACCTCGAGGAACATTCTTAGAGGATTATGGTCCTGCAGTAGATCGAGCAATTAGCACAGGACTTAAGGCAATGCGAGAACTCTATCAACAACAGCAGACTTAATGAATACAACCAACAGACTATGATCTTTGATAGGAAAACAAAGGTTTCAAAAAAATGACCCAGAATCTTTATAATTTGACGGCACAGGCTCGTGCTGAGGAGAGGTTAAGGAGAGTCAGAACCTATGCAGCAACTCCTATTCATGAATTGCTGGCAGAAAGACAGAGGAGAGGTCAGTTAGAGCCACCTATTCCCATAATCGATGAGAGCGTAGACCGTGTTGTCGTCAATTACGATCATGATACATGGACGGATGTCATTGACTTTTATCGCCTTGTTGATCAAAGGAGAAGAACTATGGGATTGCAAACTCGTCCGGTGAGAACCTCAGATGGCGTGAGGGGCGTTACCTCTAGTCACATTGATGATGTGGCAGAAGCATTATTACGCTTCAGAAAATATTTTGCAACTGATTTTGGAGGTAATAGATCACCTTCCTTGCTGGACCTTGGCTGCTTTGACGGACGGGTGGTTGTGCTTGCTCATCTTTTGGGTTACCGAGCAGAAGGTATTGAAATCGATGGTGAAGGATATCGAGAGTGTTTGGGTATTGTGCGAATAGTAGAGAACATTATCCCGGGGTTAGAACGGGCAGTTCATATAACGAATGGAGATTATACCACAACCGATGGTATCCGAGGTCTGAGAACAAGAGTAGGGCTTGTTGACTGTTTTTTTAATTATGATGACACCAATGTTGATAAGGTTGCCACGCTCATGTATGGTAAGGGAAAACCAGGAGCAAGATTATTGCTGAATACCTATGCAGAACATAGGGATGAAATTCCTCTGACCCTTACTCATATGGTGAGAACGAGTCATAGCCATGAAATGGACGGCATTGTCTATCCAACCTTTGATGTTTTTGTGAAAAGATAATGAATAATTTCTGTTAGGGCGCGGTAACGTAAGCTTTATTAACTTGCCTTTTCTGGAGTAGTGTCATGTTTCCGATGAAAAGTTATTATGCCATACCTACACAGGAAGTAATTGCGTCACTAAAAAGCTCTGAGAATGGTTTAACGAAAAAAGAGACTGAAGAACGATTGCAAGAGGTTGGCTATAATGAACTGCCGAGAGAAAAGAAGTTTATTGCTCTCAAGATGTTCATAAATCAGTTTAAAGATCCCCTTATTTTACTCTTATTGTTTGCCGGTCTTTTGTCGTTATTCCTCCAGGAGATCGTTGAATCAATAGCAATATTCACCATAGTTATGATTAATGTTATTCTTGGATTTATCCAAGAATATAGGACAGAAAAAGCCCTTGAAGCATTAAAGAAGATTTCTGCACCAACAGCTCGAGTCTTACGCAATGGAAAAGAACAAAAGATTCCCACACGAGAGCTTGTTCCCGGAGATATTCTTCTCCTTGAGGCAGGAGATATTGTTGCAGCGGATTCTCGGCTCATTGAAATATCAAGCCTCCAGATCGATGAAGCATCACTTACCGGAGAGTCAGTTCCTTCAAAAAAGATAACCGAGCCATTCAAAGAAGGCACTTCAGTTGCTGACCAAGAGAATATGGCCTTCATGGGAACTATTGTTACCTATGGAAAAGGAAAGAGTATTGTTACGAACACAGGTATGCAAACAGAATTTGGTAAAATTGCTGCTAGTTTAGAAACAACAAAAGAGATTGAAACTCCCTTACAGATTAAATTTACCCGCTTAACCAAACAAATAGGAATCATCTGTGTTGCTCTGGTAATAATAGTTATGATAAGCGGGATATTCAGAGAAATACCCATTGCTGAACTGGTCTTACTCTCTCTCGCATTAACGGTTTCTACCATTCCTAATTCCCTACCACTCGTGGTAACGGTTGGGCTAACCATGGGAACAAAAGAACTTGCTAAAAAAAATATGCTTATCAAAAAACTTCCTGCTGCCGAAGGACTCGGATCTGCAACAATTATTTGTTCAGATAAAACAGGAACAATTACCAAAAATCAAATGACCGTAACAAATCTCTGGTACGATCATAAAAGGATCACAGTAACGGGTTCAGGTTATGATCCAACCGGAGATTTTCTCGTTGATGGAAAAAAAATAAATCCTGCAACACTTGAACTTCTATGTAGAATCGGTTCTATTTGTAATAATGCAAAACTGATTGAACATGAGGAACATAAGGGAAGATTCGAGATTCATGGAGATCCTACCGAAGGCTCGTTAATCGTTCTTGCCAGGAAAGCCAATGTTAAGGATAATCAATTGAAAAAGAACTTTGCTGTTATTGAAGAATTGCCCTTTGATTCAGAAAGGAAAAGGATGTCAGTGATTGTCACCAACAAACAATCAAAAAAAAGAGAAGCATATGTCAAAGGCGCTCCAGATCTTCTGCTCAGGGTTTGTGATAAGGTAATTGAAAATAACAAGATAAAAAAGTTTACTGAAAAAGAAAAGGAGCAGATCCTTCAAATAAATAATTCTTTTGCAAAAAATGCCCTGAGAGTGCTTGGACTTGCTTACAAAGAGATGCCGGAACCTAAAAAAAATTCTGAAAAGTATGAACTACAGGCCGTTGAAAAAGATCTGATCTTTGTGGGGCTTGTAGGTATGATTGATCCTCCACGTGATGAAGTTAAGCCTGCTATTGAAAGATGCAAGGAAGCTGGAATAAAGGTAATGATTATAACCGGAGATCATGCCTTGACAACAAAAGCAATTGCTCAGCAAATTGGGTTATTTAGCGAAGGAGATATCATATTGACGGGTGAAGATCTTGAAACAATAAGTGAGAGTGAACTTGCAAAAAAAATAGATAACGTAACGATTATTGCGAGAGCATTGCCTCTACAAAAAATGAGGATTGTGGATGCGCTTCAAAAAAACGGTCATATCGTTGCCATGACCGGTGACGGAGTAAATGATGCGCCTGCATTAAAAAAAGCGGATATAGGAATCTCTATGGGGATAACTGGAACCGATGTTGCCAAAGAAGTTTCGAAAGCCACCCTTGTCGATGATAACTTTGCTACTATCGTTAATGCCATTGAGGAAGGAAGAAATATTTATGATAAACTCATTAAATCAACAAAGTTTTTTTTATCCTGCAACCTTGGTGAAATAACCTCGGTTTTCATAGCCATTCTTCTCGGATTTCCCCTTCCCATACTCCCTCTCCAGTTGTTGTTGATGAACATGCTTACTGATAATTTTCCTGCATTAGGTTTGGGGTTTGAATCGAGCGAAAAGGGAATTATGAAAAGGCCTCCCAGAGATCCAAAAGAGAGTCCACTCACTAAAAATATAATGCTCATGATAATCATTTTTGGTTTCATCATGGGCATAGGTACCCTCTTGCTCTTTGTCACTTATAAGGATGCCAATCTGAGTAAGGCGCAAACCGTTGCCTTTACAACCCTGGTGATGTTTCAAATGTTCGCAGTGATGAGCAGTAGAACACTGTACCCTTCGCTGAAGCATCTTAATCCTTTTTCAAATAGGTGGTTACTGAGCGCGGTTTGCTTAGCAGTGCTATTGCAAGTTAGCGTCATCTATTGGGAACCATTGCAAGCAATATTTGATACCGTTGCCCTATCCCCTCTTGATTGGCTCAAAATCCTCAGTGTGTCTTTTTCTGGTTTTGTCTTGATGGAAATAAGTAAGGTACTTATGAAGATTTCGCTGGCAAAACAATACAACAGGAACAATACATAGTCAGAAGAGTCTTACCTGAATTATTGAACAGCAATCAGTTTTCCCGTGAGTCCCAAACTGTCTTCATCGATACGGTATACGACAGGCCTACCAATCAACGGTGAAGAAGGATCTGGTGATCGTATGTTTGAAAGAACAATACAAGTTCCTTCTGGCCCTGTGACATACAATCCTCGGGGATGATAACCCTCAGGATCAGCATTTGTGTATCTCTCTATGCTTCCTCTCTGGGCAAAATCAACAGCAAGTTCAGGATCAAGCTTAAGCATGAGTTCCTCGACAGTTGCGAGAAGACCTTTCCAAGGGTGTGTGCCTTTCTTAGGGACATAGAATTCTCTTGAGTACGATAGAACGTGTTGTACAGCTTGTGTACGCTCAAGTAATGCACGAGCTTCCTCCGGAGCAACAACGTTTCTTCGAAGCACAAACAGATTTGCTTTAGTGTCAAGAGTATCTGAAGAAATATGAGGACAAGTATTCGGAGGAGGTAATCTCATGAGATCTTCTATGTAGAGAGGATACGTAATGGCAGAATAGAGAACCTCAGGATTAAAGTAATGATGGAGATCAAGAAGTGCCTGCCTACCTGCTACATGACCAGGATTCTCTTCAGTATTCTTTTTTTCGCGAGAAGGAACAGGCACATAATAGCTCTCCAACCGTTCTGCAAGTAGTCCTAAAAGGGCATGAGCAACAAAATAAGCTTCGGCAAAGGGTTTTGCCGTTAATCCTTCCAGAACTCCGGTTGGTCCACCAGCAGTATAATAATCCTGTGCATCTCGTGCACGTTCTTCACCAACAAGAGGTATGAGGAGAAGCCGCTGTAGATCAAAAAAGCGTTCTGCTCGTTCTTGCTCAGATAAACAGACAGTGTTAAGGTTTGGAGCCATAATTTATCACAACCCTATTCAAGGTAGGCGGTGTATCATTAAGAAAGAAGATGCTCTTTAAAAAGATATACCCATGATTATGTAGATTAATCCTTAGCAAATTGCCACATAAAGTCAAAGTACGTGCGATAGGTGTCTGCAATGTGCTTGTTCTCTATGACAATTGCTAAAATGGTTTCAGTGGCAAGAAGGATAACCACAATATCACCAGAAACATCAACCATAGCAGGACTTTTAAACGTATCTGGCAAGAAGCGGTTTTGCCAGAGCTGCTCTTGAGCTTCTTTTTTCTCCTTGCGCGCTGATTCATAATAAAGAGCCTTAACATGGATCCCTCGCGTGATCCGCTCTTTATCCCACTGGATATGGCGGTGCTTGAGATACTTCCGGTTAAGCCCAGATGCTCCAATGGCATAGATAGTCTTGCCTTGATCAAGCATCATGAAATAGGCTGTCATAACACCATTAGGACCTTTAAAACAATGGACTTCTTCTTTTTCTCTTCGTGAGTTGTACAATTCATGTAGTGATGGCAAGGATGTACGCAACCGCTGCTCTTTTGCCTCAAGGAGCTTGAGCAACTCTGAAGGGTTTGCTGCTTCATAGTGTCGCTTATTTGCAACAATAATAGAGCCGATAAGTCCCTTCAACAGTAATCGCTCAAGGACATCATAGACATTTACGCGATGAACACCAGATTTACGGGTAATTTCATTAACTGATGCAGAGCCTAGTTTCAGTAATGCACAGTAAACCTTTGCTTCATTGGTGGTAAGCCCAACATCCTGTAGAATGCCTGTATCCATACAACGCACGAACAAAGGATTCTATTTAAAGATTTCTACTGTAGCAATAAGAATAACTACATTATTAAAACATTTAAATTATGAAAAGAAAGATTTAAATAGTGGTTACCTATTAGGTAACCGTATCATGACCATTGAAATACCGCCGTATGGATTAAAGGCATACGCTTTATTGTTTTCAAAGCATGGCGTAAACCAAGTATTCAGACAGTCCGAATTAGACTGGATAGTGTCATCCAGCATGAAAAAAAAGATTTTCTCGTTGTTATTGAGGGCGGGATGGTTAAAGAAAAATCCAGATCAAACATATTTTTGTACAAATCCTGCAGATGCTATACGAGCCTTATTAGAATTCAGAGTCCCAAAAATAATAACCTATGCAAAAAAAAATTATGCCTTTACTCAGTTATCAGCAGTCGAGATCTGGTCTGACTATTCCTATGTACAACGAGGAATGGAAAAATCACCCTACTTCATAAAAGTCTTGCGAAAAGACTTACGCTACTGGAAGAAATTTTTCAACAACAATGAAATTCCAAATTATGTGCAATCGGGTACTACTATCGGTGAGTTTGTTATCTTATTTCCGGTAAGCACCTTATCCTTTGAAGAGAAAGATGGATTCAAGGTTGATTCATTAAAAGAAACAACACGCTTTGCAAACGCAAATGAAATGTATGCATATGCAGCAGCCTATATAAGAAGGAAATATAAAGCAAAAGAGAGAGTATAACCTGATGAAAGACCTTTTTACAGTAAGAGAAGAAGAAATTTTTAAGACCCTTAGAGAGTTAGAAGACTGCGATTTTGTCATCATTGGTGGTTATGCAGTTAATGCATATACGTTACCAAGATTTTCAGTAGACTGCGATATTGTTATTAAAGACCAGAACGAATTGAAAAATATAGAAAAGATCCTCCTCAAACAGGGTTATATAAAAGAGCACATGCCTGAGGAAGCACAATATTCAGGGTACTTTTCTCGATATGAAAAAAAAGTTGAGAATAACTTTAGGGTAAGTATAGACATTCTCATTCGCCAGGTAACCGACAGAATGACTGGAGTAACCTTTACTGTAGAATGGATCTTTGAAAACTCTGCAATGAGAATCCTGAAGGGAAAAACCATTACCGAGATGCTTAAGTTAAGGATCATTACTATCGATGCACTCCTTGTCATGAAAATCATTGCATGTAGATCGACTGATATCAGGGATGTTTTCATGATGATGCCCTATGCACAAGATAAGGAGTGGGTAGCCTCAGAAATAAAACAGCGATACGATTTGAAAGATAGACTCTCAAATATTATAGAAAAAGTAACTGCAAAACAATTCAAGGATGGTCTCTCTGGCATCTATGGGCGGGTTGATCCAAGAGTCTTTGAGAAGCATAAGAAAGCACTATTGACGTTGTAATACAACTGTCAAGAGGATAAATTATACCAAAAAGAAAGAGAAGAAAAAACAAGAAAAAAAATGAAAAGATCTATGGCCAGATGCAGCCTACATTACGTTCACGAGCAACGCCGTCTAAGCGCAGCCAGCTTGGGCCATGGGCATGAGTTTCTAAATAACCACTTCCTCCACCCATTGATGTTTGTAATTCTCCCTCAAAATGGTCGCTCACCAGACGACCAGCTCCCGAGTAATAGGTATAACCATTTCGCTCCATGATGTTAAACGTGCCATTTGCAACAACTAACTGAGAGAGACTTGGCACCTTTGCTACTCCTGCACCATCAAGGATAATAGAGCCTACACCCTTAAACCAAAAATTACCTTCTCCACTTACACATATAGATCCGTTATCTGTTTGCCACAGCGCTGCTTCTGCAAGGCTGCTGAAGAGCACGAGCATGGCAAATAGCCCTACTATTTTCTTCATCATTATCACCTCACACAGATTCACACTCCCATCATTCTTTACGATATACCCCCTTATATATTTTTCTATCTTTGTATAGTTATCCCCAAACGAAACTACGGTTTATATACTCTTTAACTAACGATCTTTACGCTACTTCTCTTGGTGGTTTCACAACTCATGAGATCCTTAAAACTGTTAAATTGAACGCCAATAACAGAAACTCTATCAAGCATATTGAGGAATTCAGTAAACTGCTGCGTTTCGAGTTCAAATTGCTCATTAAGGAAGTCCTGCGGATGAATAGTGACAACGCAAAGGTGGGTTAAAAGTAAATGGTCAGTACAGGTCTGGAGTATCTCTTCAGCAGGAATAAAGCGCTGGTGATAAAAGTCATAGGTCTCTACGTTTTTTCCTACAAAAAAAAGAGTCCCATCAAAGCGGTACTCGTCTTCTTTCGCTGAAATGACGTGAAATCCTTTTTGCTTGAGTGCATTGATGGTTCCCTTCGAATAACTATTCGACGGTGGAATAAAGGTAAAGGGTACAACACCAATATCTTTCATCAATATCGCACGGCCTTTATCAATAGCCTCTGCAGCATCCTCTTCAGACATATTTTCAAATTCATTGGAAGCATGCTCATAACCGTGTTGGGCAATTTCAATCTTTGGATGAGCAGCATACGTTTGTAAAGCCTTTACTAAAGGAATGTCCTGCTCAAGATTATCAGGAATAACACCAAGGACCAATGAAATATTTTTTGCAATGATCTCATCTACAAGAACAAAACGTGTGTCACTGTACCTATTTGCGCCGATATCATCCATCCTGAGGATAATGGTAGGGATCGAAGGGTAGCGAGGGGCACAATCAACTCCTTGGTCGCTGTCGTTCGTTATTAGGTACATTCCTGTTGGCGTGCGGACAAAAAAGGTCGTGAAAATATTCGGTGACACAAACAAAAGAGCCAGGAAAAACACCATGAGCAAGCTGAAGAAGATTTTCTTCCTCGTCATCGTGTTCCCCACTGCATATTCCGAAGATCAAATAATGCATAGATCAGAATGTAGGAAAAAAGCGTCATGTTTAATATACTCCAAAGAAGCATATAGGCGCCATATTTCTCTTCGGTATGAAGTTCATAGTGGGCGTACAATAACAGAGAAACGAGAAGAATACCAACAATATAGAGAAGGGGAAACTCCTGCTGGAGGACCGGAGTAAGAATGAGTGCTCTGAAGGCAATGAATGGGGTGAGTAGGGTGAAGATGATCAGTGGAATAAAATAAGTCACCGCAACAAAAAAGTCTTTCTTAAGAACAAAACGGAGCGCCTTTATCGAGTTGATAAACCATCCTTTTTTCCATCGTACCTGTTGCTTAAAAAAAGTTCGGAATTTCTCAGGAACTTTGGTGTAGGCAAGAGCGTCATCACAGTACACAGCCTTGTAACCATTTTTCAACATTTGATTGGTAAGCGCACGATCATCTCCAAAACTCACGGTTTTTCCTAAAAACGTTTCATGGAGCCATTCATCAAGAATCGGAAGGACATAGGCGCGTCGGTATGCAGAGAAGCAGCCTGAACAGCAGAAGACCATGTGGAAGATGCTCTCGGTTGCCTTCAATGCCCGAAAGGACATGAAATAATACGCCGTTTGCATTCGGGTCATTAGATTCCGGTCGCTATTAGATGGTAAGGTATGACCAACCACTGCTCCTATATCCTTATGGAGAAAGGGACGAACAATAACCTTAACAGCATCTTTATCAACAAAACTATCACTATCGAGTTGGATAACAATCTCACCCTTAGCCCTCCGGAACCCCTCAGCCATACCCTGGCGTTTTCCACGATTCTGCTCCCAATGAACAATCTGAAGCTTTCTGCGTGGATAATCTTCTTTTGCACGTTGCATCTGCTTAAGGGTATTATCAGTAGATCCATCATCAATAGCAATGATCTCAACTTTTTTTTCAGGATAATCGGCAGTAAAGCACTTGATAATGGTTTGGTAAATGCTTTCCTCTTCATTTTTACAGGGAATAATAAAAGTTACTGAAGGAAGCTTCGATAGGCTAATATTCTTTGCTGGTGATTCATAAAACAGTGATCCAATAACTCTGCTGAACATAAAGGTCGTAATGCCTATCGTGTAGATGTACACTAACCCTAAACCAGTATAATGCAAGGACTTAATCCAGAGGATACCAAAGATACAAAGCGCAAACAGCAGTGAGAAGAGTACTAAACGACGATAACTATGATGTTCCATACCAATACCTCTTTTTTACGTAAGTCCTATAAGAGTTGTTAATGGCTTTTTGATCAAAAGTCCAAACAGGTGTTCTGGTCTCTATTTAAGACTTTTCATAAGAATTACCATGAGGACAAATCGTGGTTCATAAAAACGTTTAAAAAGAAATGCGCTCTTTCTTGGAGAATGGGAAACAATTCATTTGTTTGCTGGGTTGATACCCCGCCCCTTGGGGCGGCCTTATTGTTTGATGTCTGCTGTTCCCAGCAAACATTAAAAATACCCCGCCGCTTGTGGCGGTTGGGATTTTTATTTGTTTTCCAGTGGAAGCGAGAATATTCGCTGGTGAGGAAGATGCCATGATTGATCCAAAAAAAGAGCTCTTTAAGTGGGGTCCGATTGATGCAAAGCCAATCTATGTTGATTATTTTATGGAGCCAATAGTTCGTTTTACGGGTGTATTTGTTGCTCCCTGGCCAGATGTCCTCGCCCTGATGAAAGAGGAAAAGGTCATTGCTATTTGTGATTATGAAAAGCTTCGGGATCATGGTGAAAAACTGTTTGTGACCCACATATTACCTAAAAAAGAACGAGAGAAATGGTACGCATATTGGGGAACCATTATTAAAGATATGGATAACGTACAGGCAAGGATAACCAAAGAAGGATTACAGCAAAAGAATGCAGTCTCACTCTTTAATCAATGGCATGAACTATATCTGAAGTTCTGGATTTATGGATTCCTTCCCGAGATGGCAAATTGGGGTGGTGAAGCGCTCCTTAAGCGAAAGATCCTCTCACAACATAAAGATCAATTTTTTGAAATTTTTGAAGCAATAACCGCACCTGAGGCATTGTCTTTCTTTCAGGTTGCCGAGTGTGAGTTGTTCATGATAAAGGGTATTCTTTCCAAATCAGAACAGGAAAAAGCATTACAGAGATACCAACAACAGTATTTTTGGCTTCACAATAGCTATCACGGTTCACAAATCCTGCCTGTTTCTTTCTTCAGAAAAGAACTAAATAAAATTACCTCAAAAAAAGCAAAAGAAAAAATTACTGAAATCGATAGATATACTCATGAAATTAATCAGAGAAAACAGGAAATCATCAACGCATATAAGGTAAGTAAAGAAATCCAAGAGATAGGTAAACAGCTCAGTTTTTCAATCTGGTGGCAGGATCTCAGGAAGAAGTACAACTTGTTAGGCCATCATTATATTGATGTCTTTATGCGATATGCAGGAAAGGTTCATGGTATTCCATTTGAAGAATTGTGCTACTACACCTGTCAAGAGTTTTTCGATGTCATGAATAAAGGGAAAAAGCATGATGTTCACGAACGGTTTTCTGTTTTCCTCGAACATTTTATCGAAGGAGAGGGAATCCGTTATTACACCGGAGAAGAAGCAGAACAATTAACAAGGCCTTACTTCACCACCGATATTGACAAAACTATAACTCAATTTCAGGGATTGCCAGTAAGTAGGGGAAAGGCTAAGGGCATGGTAAAAATCCTCCACACTCCCAAAAGTCTTGAAAAGATGAAAAAAGGAAATATTCTGGTTGCACCCATGACCAGTCCAGATTATATCGTTGCCATGCGCAAGGCAGTAGCCATTATTACTGATGAGGGTGGTATGACCTCACATGCAGCCATTGTGAGCAGAGAATTAAAAGTACCCTGTATTGTGGGAACAAGGATCGCCACAAAAATTCTCTATGATGGAGACATTGTTGAGGTTGATGCTGAATCTGGAGTAATAAGAATACTCGAACGAACAAAAGAGAGGAAACCCTGATGAAACCGTTTTTAATCAAAGAGCTTAAAGAGGTTCCACCAGTGTTTTGGCAAAAGAGAGAATGGTATGTAAAACGGTTTTCTTGGTATTTACACACGCTTTTCCCACAGGGATTAAGCTTTGCATGCCTCGGCCATCGCCGATTCGATTTTATGTATAAATGGGGTGCTTCGTTTGCTGGAGAAAAGGCTGATTGGTTCTCTGACCAGAGCGAGCTTGAACGAGTGAGGAAAAGAGTCCTTAAAGAAATCCATACGTCTCCTGCATTTGCAGACAGAGTAGCAACTCATTTTTTTAATGATTGGAAAATTTTTGTGCGGATTACAACGGAAGCAGAAAAACAAAATATAACTCGTCTTACTGATGAAAAACTGTATCGCTGGTATCAAAAGCTTTTTTGGAGTGAAGTAAGCACAGCTTCATGGGGATACATCACTGATTCGTTCCTCGGTAGTGGAGCAAATGACTGGCTTGCTGAAATTATCAGTCAAGAACTTAAGACACAACCAGAAAAATTGGCTCGGGACATTGAACTATTGACTCGTC
The DNA here is from genome assembly GCA_016187565.1 of Candidatus Woesearchaeota archaeon. Lineage (NCBI taxonomy): Archaea > Nanobdellati > Candidatus Woesearchaeota > Candidatus Woesearchaeota archaeon. The sequence continues at coordinate 50,036 of JACPJR010000015.1, read as the reverse complement.
CAACGTATCCTACCTTTATCAAAAAAGAGCATGAAGAACTTCTGAGTTTGGGTATACTCTTATTCAATGATAAAGGTTTACGAGAGAGTATTCAAGAAGGGAGGGTAAACAAGGTCATGCATACGCTCCAAGCACATCCTTTAATGATGAAGAAACTGATCCAACATGCTCAACGATATTACTGGATGAGGAATAATTATTATCTCTCCTTTGTACTGAGACCAGAGCATTTTATTGAAGAATTTATCAAGATAGCGAAACAGAATAATCAGTTGAAGAGACAATTAACAAGAGCATTGAAACAACAACGACAGCAATATGCTTATAATCTGGAAAGAAAAAAGGCACTCTTGAGGAGATATAACGCCTCTGCTTACCTGAGAAATCTCATCTATACTGCAGATCTTTTTACGTATGTACAAGACATACGAAAACAAGGGGTCCTGCGCCTCAATCATTTCCTGTTTCTTTTTTGCGATGAACTCGCACGTAGATGCCAGATCTCAAGAGAAGAAGCACTTTACACGGTCCAACCCGAGATTAAGGATATCCTCCTTAAAAAAAAAGTGAATCGCGTAACACTTCAAGAAAGGTTACAGAAATGCTTTATTTATTTCGATAAAAGGGGTTATAAGATTATTGCAGGTAAAAAGGCTGAGCAGATACCTTCTGAACTATTTTATGATGACTATGGAATCGTTAATGAGATCAGAGGAACAGGAGCATGTATTGGGGAAGTAACCGGAATAGTAAGGGTTGTCCACAACCATGAAGGGATTATTGCATTTAAGGAAGGAGAAATACTTGTAACGAACAACACCACGCCTGAATTTGTTCCAGCTCTGAAGAAAGCAAAAGCAGTAATTACTGAACAGGGAGGCATCACAACGCATGCTGCTATTATTTCTCGGGAATTTGGTATTCCCTGTATTGTGGGGACTAAAATTGCAACAAAAGTACTCAAGGATGGCGATGTTGTCTTGGTTGATGCAACCAAAGGACTAGTCAGGAAATTGGGATAAAAAATGAAAGAATCTGAACACCTCGAACTCAAAAAATCCACCTCTGAAATAAAAGAAGCTATGATTTCAATAGTCTCTATTCTGAATAAGCATCAGAAAGGTGAACTCTATTTTGGGATTAAAAATAACGGGGAAATCGTTGGGCAAACAGTTACCGAAAATACTATTCGGGAAATATCTCAAACTATCGCTCAGCACATTGAGCCGAAAATATTCCCAACAATTAACGAAGTAGTTTTGGAAGCAAAGAAGTGTGTTCGCGTTGAATTTGGTGGGAATGACATTCCTTATTACGCATATGGTCGTGCTTATGTCCGTGTTGGGGATGAAGATAAGAAAATAAGTCCTCAAGAAATAGAACATATCATCATAAGAAAAAATAAAGATAAACTTCAGTGGGATATTGAATTCTGCCTTAAGGCGAAATTGAAGGATATTGATGAAAAAAAGATAAAAGCGTTTGTCAAATTAGCAGGTTTAAAACACGGTTCTGTTAAAAGTTCACTAGAAAAATTAGGCTTAATGAAAGAAGAGAAACTGTTGAATACTGCTGTTCTTTTTTTTGGAAAGCATCCCGAAGATTTCTTTCCTAATGCTAGATTACGTTGTGCCGTCTTTGGTGAAACTACTGCAACCACCATTGATATGCAGGATTTTGTGGGAGATGTCTTTACATTGATTGAAAAAGCGGAAAAGTATATTTTAGAGAATATCCACATTGGCATGCGAGTAGAGGGGTTGTATCGGATCGACGTGCCTGAAATAGATCGTGCAGCATTCCGTGAAGCTATAATCAACGCTTTTTGTCACCGTGATTATCATGAATTTGATTCTGTAAACATTGCTATCTTTAAAGGCAGATTAGAGATAAGGAATCCTGGTGGTTTGTATGGTGGCCTTACGATTGAGAAAATCAAGAAAGAGGAAGTTTCGAGACGAAGAAACGAGCTTATTGCAGAGATGTTTCATCGTATCCATTTTGGTGAAAAATGGGGGCGTGGTATTAAACTAATTTTATCCAAAGAGCCCACCACCGATTTCAAGATAGTGGCTGGGATCTTTATTACTCTATTTAAGAGGAAAATAGAGCAGACGGAAGGGTTAGTAGATGGGTTGGTAGAAGGGTTGGTAGAAAACCAAAAGAGAATACTCAATCTGATAGCTAAGAATCCACGAATCTCTAAGAGGGAAATGTCTAAGACGATAGGCATAAGCACGACGGCTATTGATAAAAATATAGAGGCGTTAAAGAAAAAAGGGCTATTGAAAAGACTAGGTTCTGCAAAAGGAGGGTACTGGGAAATTAATAAATCTTTAACAGAGAAACATACATGAACAACACAAAAGAACTTTTTGGATTTGAACATCCTGAGTGGTATGTTGAGGAAATGTCTGGGTATATACATACGTTTTTTAGTCCCTTTTATGCAAATATGGTTTTGCTACCGAAACAATTCCCTTTGTATCATAAGGTAACTATTACTCTTTTCAATGAAAATAAAGCAGTCTGGATATGGGAAATGAACGATTGTAAACGTATCGGGAAAAATATATTTACTGCTCTTATGAAGGACCATCAGTTTCTTACCCCGTATTACCGTCAATGGCAGCACTATCGAAAAGAACTACAGGAATACTATACAATCCTTAACGCTGCTGATCTTTCACGATGTTCTGAGGAAGAATTTCTCAATTATTTCATGAGATTTAATGAATTATATCTGCAGGAATATGCAATGCCTGTTATTACCAATAGTTTTGCTTTTTTTGCTGAAAATCATCTGAAAGAATTATTGGGAAAACACGCTGAGCAATATTTTATTGAGCTCACCCACCCATCAAAACCATCGTTCAGTAGTCGTTGTGAATCTTCTTTGCTGACTATTACAGAAGGAGCAAAAAAACAAGGCCTTAAGAGTAAGGCTGTTCAGCAGATGATTACCTTACACGTCAAACAATTTCACTGGGTAGAAAATAATTATGAACGTGCACTTTTTCTTGGAAAAGAGCATGTTGAACATGAAGTTAAAAAACGTTTTGAGAAAGCAAAGGGAGAGCAGACAAAGATTACCCAAAACTATGAAACAGGTAACGAAAGGAAGAAAGAAATCCTTGATACGCTACACGCTTCACACGAGCTTCAATTGCTCGTTGAATTTATTGACTTCTTTATTCATTGGCAGGATGACCGAAAAGCAGCATGCTTGGAAGCACTTTATTATCAGCATGAATTTTTAAAGGAAATTGTAAAAAGAACATCACTTCCTCTAGAGGAAGTTGCCGCAACAATCTATACAGAGATTCCATATCTATTAAACGGAAAAATTGATCGAAAAATGCTTCAAGAGCGATGGCAACATGCAGTCATCTTTATGACTACTGACCAAAAACTTCATCTATATACTAATAAAGAAGCAGCATTGCTGACAGAGCTCGTACTACCTTCCCCAACACAAACGACGACTTTACAAGGAACAGTCGCCTCTCGAGGTGAGGATACAACAATAAGAGGAAAAGCACGAATTATCCTTACTATTGACCGAGCAAAACACATGCAAGATGGAGATATTTTAGTAACCTCAATGACACGACCAGATATGGTTCCCTTAATGAAGAAGGCAAGGGCAATCATAACTAATGAAGGTGGCATTACCTGTCACGCAGCCGTTATTTGTCGGGAATTACATATTCCGTGTATCATCGGCACAAAAGTTGGTACCAAAGTGCTCAAGGATGGTAATGATATTGAGCTTGATTTGAAAATCGGGAAAATAACCATCATCACTCATACTGACTAGTGTAGCAAAGGACACTAATAACCGTAACTTTATGTCCTTTGCTTATTAGGAAAAGACATACAAATTATTACGAAAATTAATGTCTTTTCCTATAGTTGTAGTAAAAAGATAAAGAACAACGAACATGAAAACTAAACCACAGATCATTGATGCAATAACTAAGAGGAAATGGTATTACCAGGGAGCGCATGGAAAACTTTGCTATATCTGGGGAGCAAGTGATGGAGGACTTACGTGTATGGATGTAGATTTAGCCTTTGTTCTTATTCGGGAACGAAAAATGTTTGAAGGTTTTTTTCCTGATCAAGAATTTCTAGTAAAAACAACCACTATTCTCAAAGATCAAATAGAAAACCGATCCTCAGAATCATGTATTGATCATGTTATAAAACGATGTTTGGAAAAAATGCGACAGTGCGAATCTTTTTATGATAACCAGAGAAATAATACTCTCGATGCCGCATCATTTCAGAAAATCCTCCAACTTCTCAGGGAATTAGAGCAAAACAGCGTTGACTTGTGGAAAGAAGTTTTTATCTGTGATATCTTTGATCCACACGGTGAAGCACTGTTGCATAAGGAAATAGCAGATGCAAAAGTATCCCTAGACAGAGAAGAACTTAATCTTTTACTTCGCCCTTTAATACCCCACTATGGGCAAAAAGAACGTCTTGCAATCCTCGAGATGGCTCTTGCTTGTAAAACAAAAAAACTGATCCTGAAAAATCCAGTAGTCCGTACCTTTCTTAAAGATCATGCTGCTCAATATTTCTTCATTGAGAATAGCTGGGCTCAGACAAAAATCTTGACATCTGAGGATTTTAAGCAGCGATTGAAAGAGTTGATGACATTACCTGAAAAAGAGATAAAGAAACAGATTGAGGAATTAACAACCGATTGGCATGCGAAACAAAAAGAAATAATCAAACAACGTAATATAAACACTCGATTGCAACGTGTAATCTATCTTTTTCAGCAATTAATGTTCCTTCGTGATGAGCGAAAAAAATATGTCCTGCTGAACAATCATTGGTATGATGTACTGTATCAACGGATTTCGGAGATTACTGGAGTGTCATTTGAAGAATGGAGTCTTGCTAAAGTAAGTGATCTGAAAGAAGGCAGAACCGCTGAGGAATATGAAAAAATTTTTGCGAGTAGGAAAGAGATTATTATGAAGCTTTCCTCTGGTCAAGAGATTTGGACAGTTGATCCTCAACATGGGAAATTATTTTATGACCTTCTCTCAAAAGAATTTATACATAAAGGTGAAAGCATTACAGGAACACCAGCGTGCCAAGGGATTGCACAAGGAATTGTAAAAATCGTGATGGGAGAAACCCATTTTGGTAAGTTTGAAGACGGAAACATTCTCGTTGCACCAATGACTCGGCCAGAATACGTTCCACTCATGAAAAAAGCTGCTGCTATTATCACCGATGAAGGCGGCATTACCTGCCATGCAGCGGTTATCGCAAGAGAATTAAACGTACCCTGCATTATTGGGACGCAGGTGGCAACAAAGGTATTAAAGGATGGCATGCAAGTAGAAGTTGATGCAACAAAGGGAATTATAACGGTGATTCAATGAATCTTAGAAAAGATATCATCAATGTCATTCAGAGAAAGAAATGGTACCACATGGCGGCGAATTCAAGGGCATATTATATTTTGACAGGTGGTGATGGAGCATTGGAATGTATTGGCACAGAACTTGGATTTTTTCTTTTGAAAAACAGGCACCATTGTGAAGGCTTTTTCTTACTTGACGAATTGAACAGTAAAGCAAGGGAGATGCTTAAGAGGCAAGAGAAAAACCGTGCATATGTTGATAGTGTTGTTCAGCCAGTTCACCAGAAGATTGCACAAATCGAAGCACTCCATGAGAAACTTTTGGTTATTGATTTTCCAACGGCTGATTTTAAAACAGTTAAAGAAACACTTACTACTCTTGATGAACACAATTTTGCTTTTTGGAAATTAGCCTTTGTCTGTGAATTCTTTGATCCTAACGGAGATGATCTCTTCGACGAGTATTGCAAGAAAGAAGGTTGCAAACTGAGCCAAAAAGAGAGGTCAACAATGCTTCGTTATCCACAGCATAACTATGTACAGGAAGAAAGGTTCAGCATGCTTACATTTGCTAAGGAATGCCTTGGAAAGAAAAAAAGCATTTCAGGAGTCACCAGTGCGAAAGCATTTCTGCAAAATCACGCGAAAAAATACTTTTTCATTGACAACAGCTGGGAGTCAACTAAAATCTTAACCACAGAGGATTTTGAAAAAAGATTACAAGAGTTAATTCTGGAGAAAAAAGAGGTTATTGAGGAGCAGATTATTGATCTCACAACAGATTGGACAAAAAAGCATCAAAAAATTCGAGAAAAGTATACTTGGAGCGACGATCTTGATAACATCTTCTATTTTTTTCAGGAGTTAACCTACCTCCGTGATCATCGAAAGAAAGCCGTGCTTTTGTTGAATCACTATTATGATCAGTGCATCAGGCGCATGGAAGAGATTACTGACATACCGTACAAGGAATGGCGGGTTTGCCGAGCAGAAGACATTGCAAAAGGAAGAACAAAAAAAGAATACCAACAGATCATTGCAAAACGCCAGGAAATTATCATGAGCATCTATTCAAAAAACCAAATTATTCGAGTGCTTGAAGAAGAAGCAAAAGAGTATTATCAGCTTCTTTCAAAATCATTTGAAAATATTGGAAAAAATATTAAAGGGACAACAGCGTGTCGTGGAAAAGCAACGGGCATTATTAGAGTTGTGCTTGGTGAATCACACTTTGGGAAATTTAATGAAAAGGATATTCTCGTTGCCCATATGACAAGGCCAGAATACGTTCCTCTTATGAAAAAAGCAGCAGCTATTATTACTGATGAGGGCGGCATTACCTGCCATGCAGCGGTTATCGCAAGAGAATTAAACGTGCCTTGCATTATTGGAACGCAGATTGCAACAAAGGTGTTAAAAGACGGTATGGTTGTTAGCGTTGATGCAGACAAAGGAATTATAAAGATCACCGAACAATGATGACGTCAAAAAAAGTAAAAAAGGCGATTGAATGAGACAGAGACATATTGACTTTATTCGAAAAACAACGTGGTATAATCAGGGAGGGGAGACTAAATTTTTCTATATGACTGCACCAATCAACCCAGCTATTTTTGATAGTGATCATGGCTATGAAACGATGATGGCCTTTTGCTTTAACGGCCATGGAAACTGGGGACTATATATAGATGGATTAGAACGGCTCTCAGTAAGTATACTCCAAAATCTTTTTTCTGAAAAGGATTATAGCAAACGATTAGTAAAAGAACATGATACAAGGGAAGAAGAATTAGACAAAGCTCTCCAGCGATATGTGCTTCTTGAAAAGCATTCAGATGAGGAATTGAGACTGTCGCTTGCCAATGTTAATCAATTATATTCATCGGTATGGAAACCATTTATCTTTATTGATTCCTTTGATTTGTGTTGGGAAGAGCAGCTACAAGAGATTATGGAAGAAGAGCATACCATGAAATTATCGAAGGAAGAGATTAAGACATTATTGTTGCCGGATGAGATGTCATATACTCAGGAAGAGGAAGTTAGCCTTCTGAAAATAAAACTTTGCCTCTCAAAAAAAACAATTGAACAGCATCAGCAGGAATTTTTTTGGTATACCAATAACTACGGATATATCGAGATAGAACCTGTTTCTCACTTTTTGGAACGATTACAACATTTATCTAACGCTAAAGAAAGACTTACTGAAATAAATAAAAGAATTGAAGAGACACGAAAAGCAAAGCAAATGATCTTAAAAAAATATAACTTACCTCCTAAGACTCTGCTCTTTCTTCAATTTATGGCACTCTTAGCAAAGCGAAGAGATATGAGGAAACGATGCCAGGCAAAAGGAAATGTTCTCTTAAAAAGATTTTTGCAGGAGATTGGGAGAAGAAGATCCATTGATTATCACCTTTTCGAACAACTCTCTGCCCATACTATTGTTACTGATCTTTTCTCAAAAAAAGAAAAAGAGTTAAAAGCTATTGGGAACAAAAGCTGTGGCCTTTACGATTATAAGCAAGGATCATTTGTGTGGTATGGAAAGGATGCAGAAGAAATCAAAGCAGTCTATGATGCCGCTATTTGTATGGAAGGTACGGAGATCAAGGGCATGCCTGCCTGTAACGGAAAAGCCAGGGGAAGAGTTAGAGTTATTATTAGTATTAAAGATTTTTCAAGGATGAAACAAGGAGAGATACTGGTAACATACAACACGAGACCAGAATTTGTACCCATCATGAAAAAGGCAGGAGCTATTGTTACTGAAGAAGGCGGCATAACCTGTCATGCAGCCGTAGTTTCCAGAGAATTGGGAGTTCCTTGTATTGTTGGAGTCAAGGCAGTAACACAGCGCTTAAAGGACAATGACCTGGTTGAGGTTGATGCAACCAATGGTGTGGTGAAAAAATTGGTGTGACACCTTGTCATAAGAAAGAAATACCATGATACAACCATATGTGATTCAATATCCAAAAAAAATCCTCGTAAAAGGAAATCATATAAAATTCGTTACACGAGAATCATGCATCAGTCGTGAAGAAGTATACATTTGGTGGATTCTAAACCACGGAACAGAAAGTTACTGTGATGTTTCTCGTCATAACGTTTTTGAGGCTTATGCCCATGAAGATTCGTTTCTTGCAACACTCAAAGCATTAAGCATACAACTGCAGGCTGAATGGAAGCGTCATCTCCACGAATATCCAAAAAAAAAGAATGCTGTTTTTCAGGCTGCTAAGGCAGTATCCCAATCATGCAGTTTTAAAAAGAGAAATGTTACAACCATTCTTAAGGCATTCGACGATTACAACAAAAAAGCCTATGAGTTCTGTGAGTACATTTTTGGTGCATGGGCGGTTATTTATTTTATAGAACCAGAAGTATTACAACAGTTAGGAGATCATGCAGAAACAATAACTGCCTTAACACAACCTATTGTTTACCAAAATATGCTCAATGATCTGTTTAGATTTACCGGAGAAGCCTGGCTAGCAAAGTATCAGTGGCTTAACATGTACAGTGTCTATGACCACCCCTATACGATGAAGGATTATGTCAAACTTCGTCAGCAAACCAACAAACAAGAAATGCCACAGCAGAAAGCTTTTTCTCAAGCAGAACAACGATACCGTCAATTCCTCAATACCTTGGACATAACACTCAAACAAAAGGTTGAAATTGTCCATACTTATAGCTTTCTCAAGACTGATCGTATTGACACGTGGAAGGAAGCTATGTTCCTCCTCCAACCATTTTATCAATATCTTGCTACAAAGGCAAACATTTCATTAGCTCTGGCTGCAAATTGCTGTAGTAAAGAAATTAAAGAGTTCTTAACTAAGGGAACAATCCCGGAAAAACTTAACCAGCGTACAGAAAGCTCGGCGATCTATCACTTCTTGAAGGGAAGGATTTTTATTACTTACGACCAACGCGTCGTCAAGAAAACGATTACTTTACTCGAAAAACCATGGAAATCAATCAAACAAATTACAGGTATTGTTGCCTGTCGAGGAAAGGCACAAGGACCAGTGAAAATCATCAGTCATTCTGATGACCTTGCCAAAGTAAATAATGGGGATATTTTTGTTGCAACATACACCTTTCCAACCTTTACACCAACCATGGCAAAATGTGCTGCTATTGTTACTGACGAGGGTGGTCTGACATCACATGCTGCAGTCATTGCAAGAGAAATGCACATCCCCTGCATTGTGGGCACGAAAATTGCAACAAAAATTCTTCATGACGGTGATGCAGTCGAAGTAGATGCAGAGCGGGGAGTGGTTAGAAGGATTTCTTGACGTAAAGATTAGTTTGTGGGCACAAATAGAAAGGTATATAAATATGTGCCCACATAGGATCGTTATGGTCTATCATGAAGTAAGAAAACAGAATGGAGAATCCTATCATTACCTCGTTAAAAATAGACGTATTGGTAATAGATCGAAGAAATTCAGTAAATATATTGGGAAAGGAAAGATTAGTCAGGCAGAACTCCAGCAGAAGAAAGAGGAGTTTATTGTAGAAGGATATCACTATCTCGAGAAAGAAGACTGTGTTGCTATTGAAGAAATAAAGCATCGATTTAATACGTATTTGGAGAAGGGGGGGAAATCCGGCCAGGAACAGTTTAAAAAATGGTATTTTACTGAACTAACCTATAACAGCAATGCGATAGAAGGAAACTCCCTAACTCTTCGAGAAACCGCATTGATTCTTAATGAAAAAATCATTCCAAAAGACTCAGATCTAAGAGAGGTATATGAAACGAAGAATCACCAGCAAGCAATTGAACTTCTCGAACGTTGCAATGGTGATCTTAATGAAGAGTTAATTAAAAAAATACATAGATATATTCTTACAGATATTGATAACAAAAATGCAGGGAAATATAGAGAAATTAAAGTCTTTGTCACCGGAGAAGATGTTATCTTTCCCTCATCTCAAGCTGTTCCTAAACTGATGAAAGGTCTTATCAAATGGTACAAAGAAAACAAAAGTACGCTTCATCCCCTTGAACTTGCAGCAATAACCTCCATGAAGTTTGTTAGCATTCATCCGTTCGTTGACGGTAATGGAAGAGTCTCACGACTGATCATGAACTTTTTACTCAAAAAACACCAATATCCTGAGATCAACGTTTATATGAAACAGCGCAATAATTATCTCCATTCGGTTAGACAAGCAAATGATGAAAAGTATGAACTCATTATTGATTTCCTTATCAAAATTCTCAAGTTAAATTATGCATTTTTGCGTGAGGAGGATACACACAAATGATCGTAAGAAAAGTGTGTGTTATCTCTTTATTATTCAGCAGCGATCACGGAAAGATTTAAATAAGAAACTTCATTTCTCTTCCTTAAATCATTGAGGTATTTACATGATGGGGGGATAAATATGTCAGATATAAGCAATACTGTAGACACCTATTTCTGTCTAGGATTAGATAATGGAAATTTGCCTGACAAGGGCGCAAATGAGGCGAGAATTGAAGCGTATAATCTTGGAAGCAATGTTCGCCGTGAATGGGGGGGATATCAAGGGTTAAAGAGTAACTTAGGTAATGCTCAATGGGTAAATTATTTGGAATCTATGCGCCAAGGTGCTGCTGACCCACCAACTGATCTTCAAAGTGCTGGCTTGCTTCCCGTCGTTGATAGCGATGAAAGAAGAGCCGCAGAAAGCGATCTTGTGCTCGGACAGCGTCGCATCATTGGATATCTTAACAACCTTCTAAGTCATCAGTTAGAAAGAGAGAGATTTCCCCAAGGATATCAGAGAGTAGAAGCGATGTTAAGAGAAGCTCGACAAGAAGGTAATCGCTAGAGTCTTGTTATCTGCTTATAATAGAAAACCTAAATGTTTAATATTATTTGTTAGGTTTTCGAGTATATAATCGAGGAAAAATATATTAAAAACTATTGTCCTCTATTATATTTTAGAAACAACCAACACGATCTCTCCTTTTATTTCTTTTTCTTTCATTTGAGTAAAGACTTCTGTTGCAGTTCCTCGTATAAATTCTTCGAATTTCTTCGTCATCTCTCGTGCAACACAAAGCTTTCGGTCAGGTATGATTGCTGCAATCAGAGCAAGGGTTTTTTTCAGTCGATACGGACTTTCATAAAAAACAACGGTATGCTCAGGAGAGAGGTGCTTAAATAACTCCTGCTTTGCCTTTTCTTTTTTTGGCAGAAATCCTAAAAACAAAAATGCATCCACTGGAAAACCAGAGCAAACAAGCGCAGAAAGAGCAGCACTTGGGCCAGGCAAAGGAATTACCTTGATTCCTGCTTCAGTGCAGGCACGAACCAGTAAAAATCCTGGATCACTGATACAAGGAGTTCCGTTATCACTGACCAAACAAATTTCTTTACCTTGGTGAAGTTGCTCGAGAATCCAAGGTATTTTCTGCTTTTCGCTATGTTCATGGTAAGCAACAAACTGGGCTTTTCGTTGAAGATGGAGAGCCTTGAACAATATTCCTGTACGTCGTGTATCTTCTGCAAGAATAAGGTCACATTCCTGAAGGATACGCATTGCTCTCAGCGTGATATCCTGGAGATTACCAATCGGTGTAGAAACAAGGTATAATGGCATTTTGTTTTAATCCACGGTAAAGAGTTTACTGTCGTGCCCTACATCAAATAAACCTAGTCGTGCACCAGCATCAAGCCACCCATGAGCATAATTTATGGCTGCAAAGGCATTGACATAATCACCCTTCTGCATGAAGTGTTCAGCGTCATGGTAATAGCGTGTTGCCATATCCAAAACATCCTCTGCTTGACGGTAAAGATGTGTTTTTTCAGGAGCGCTTATTTTTATTTTCTTTAGAGCTTTTGCGGTAACACGAAGGTATTTTTTGATTTTCACTTCAGTTATTTCCTTCATAGCTCAGAAAAGAGACCAGCACTATTTATGGTTTACTGTTTTTGCTTTTATGTTTTGTCTATCAAAACTATTTTAAAGAGTATTGATTACTCTTGCTTTTATTAATGGGATGGTATCTTGAAAAGAGATAATGCGCAACCAGTGAGTGATCATTATACACTAACTATTTCATCCATTGAAGCATTTCATGTACTGGAAAAGAGCAGTCACGAAGGAAGATATAGACTTGAGGATCGTGTTCTAGCAATGGTGAGTACATTTGAACTTCCTGATGCTAAAAGAGAATTCGTTACTCGAGTTGCTCTTGGTGTGTTAAGAGATCCATTATCCCCTATAGTCACTTTTAGTGATCAATATAGTTATATTGCTGGACTCGCAGAGAGCGTTACCTTTGCTTACACTGATAGATTTGACAGCTCTCGCACTGATGAGGCTTTTATAAATTCTCGTAAAAGATATTATGACATCGTCTATGGAAATCAACAGGGCCTTGATGAAGAAGATACCCCTGCTCGAGCACTTGGTATAGAACAGGTTTATGAAATAGTTGAGGCACATTTTGAAGAACCGTACCGTAGCCTCTTGAGTAATTTCATTGACCGCTCTCATTTATCCACCTCTCCAACGAGGCTTACGCAAGATGAGCTTGAAAAAAGAATAGATGGAATCAGAGAAAGATTAATGTTAGTGGCAGACGAGTTTGGAAGAGATGGCAAAATAGTGCTTCCGCGACGTCCTATTCGAACAGTCTCATTTGATCCTTTGGTGGTGACATTCGGCAGACGATACTATCATGGAAATCCTCTTGAGTTCTATGAACATTATCGGGAAACGTATGATGGGCTATCACGCACAGGTCTTTTTCAATTTGATAACGGACTCTATAAAGCGCTCTGGAAGGCTGATCAACTTGCTCAAGCAATCCCTACAATTGTAAACAGTGGACCAAATGGACTCACTCAGGCTGAGATTGACAAGATTGTCCATGCTCTTGAACCAGGAAAGAGAAGCCTGAAACTGGTTAGTCAAGAAACAGGGCATACGAGGGTAACCGTACGGAAATACGGAAGCAGGGCAGGTCTTGAAGACATGATGCCCACGCATGAAATACCAGAAAAAGAAAAAAAGAGGATCGTTGCTCTGTACGAACCGTGTAAAGGAAATGTTACTGAAGCTGCTCGAAGATCAGGTCATTCATGGGATACCGTGGACAAGTACTGGAGTGAAGCTCACTTAGATGAGCGCAAAGAAGGAGCATCGCTGCATCCATTAGAGGTTAGGGAAGTTCTTGCATTATATGACCCAGCAAACCCAAATATTGCAGCAGTTGCACGAAGATCTGGTTATAGATGGGGAACAGTAAAGAATTGTTGGGAAAATGCTGGTTACATCCTGAGAGGAAAGGGTGGAGCAATTCTCCCTGAAGAAACGACAAGAATTATAGATGCTTATACTACCTACCAAGGTAATGCTTCTCGCACTGCACGAGAACTTGGCTTTCACCGTGATACTATTGTTAGGCAATGGAGCACTCATGGATTAAAGCCTACAGGTAAGTGGAGAAAGGGAAGAAAAAAAGCAAATGATTTTCAATGATTCATCAAACCATTGAATCTCAACGATAAAATTCGAAAACTATTTAAACAAACACGCTTTTAAGTAAGTAAAATGCCTCGCGCAGCGAGGTGAAAAATGAGGTACTAACAAAATGGCACAAAAAGTTGCAAAAGTAGGCGTAAAAAAAGAATCTGGATGGCTCTACTTTGTTGATAAACAAGGAGATGTCTCACGAGCAAAAATGGCCCGCGGTGGTCAGAAGAGAAAAGGAAAAAAGCGCAAATAAACAAAGCTTATTCTTTTTCTTTTGTTTCTTATTTCTAAGAGTTCTATAAGTCAAGTATTTATAATAGAGGACAATAGTATTTAATATGTTTTTTCCTCTATTATATACTAGAAAACCTAACAAATAATATTAAAAATGTAGGTTTTCTATTATAATTTACACGTAAGCAACGTTATAAAAACTACAAAAAAGAATTAGCGTTTCTTCTGACCTGGGAGTGGGTATGGTCGTTTAACGGTTATGGGAAGAACACCAGCTGCAAACTCACGCTTTGCGATCTCTAAAGGACTATATTTTATTTCTTCGAGCTCTTTGTCGCTGATTTTGACCAAGAAGGGTGCACCTTGTGAGATCTGCAGTGCTCTACTGCCAAGCATTCGTGCAATTTCATATTTGGTATATTCCATTGGTTCGTTTTGTTCTGTTTTTGTCATAGAGATCACCAACATTTGTTCAAGCCCGTGCCTCAAGATCCTTGATTAAGGGGCGTAGTTCTTTTGCTTTCTTCATTGCCAATTCAACCATTGCAATAATTTCTTCAGGTTGAAGAGGATTATCTCCTCCTTTTTGGAGTGCACATAATTTTCCATTTTCCAGAGAAGCAACCGTCAAGCGTGCATCATACGCACCCTGCTCTTCAATCGTCGGATCGACAAACAATTGATCGCCAAGTTTATAGACCGTTACTTCAATGGGATACTTCAAGAGGGGAAGGTGCTCATTCGTTAGGGTTTTATAGTCAATCTTTCCGTTTTCATTGGTTGGGAAACGGGTATTCATCAGCGCTGCTAAAACCGCTAAACTTGAGGCATCAAAAAGATTGCCGCTATCATTGACGATGCAGATATCAACCTGAACAATCCATACCTTCTCGCCGACAATAAGACAGAGCTTTTTGGTATCAATTGCCTTTGACTCCCTAATACCACGATCGACAACACGAGCAAGCTCAATTGCTTCAGTGCTTGGAGGGCCCATTTCAAAATCAGGATTTGATAATGGTAAGAATTCTGCACCCACCATTAATGTTCCTTCATCAGGAATGTCTGGATAAGGCTTCTCAATTGCTAACTTCACTCCTGCGAGTAATTCAGTGTCTCCTATTTTTACCCGAGCAGATCCCTCAGCAGTTTTGACAACGCCAACCTCTATCTGTACGGGTCTGTACTCTTCCAATGATCTTCCATCATAGCGAATGCCTTTACGAAGGCATGCCAAAAGATGTGATTTTTGATCTATAGTTAATTTCTGTGCCATAGTTACTCACCATTTCTAAATTTCTCTTTTAATGCTGCTCGCTGAATTTCAGTAATTTTCTGGCAGGCATCCTTCACCAAACCAAGGCATTTGCTGAGCTCTTCTTTGGTGATAACGCCATCCATCTGTAAGAGGCTAATTTCGCCGGTTGAAGGAATCATCGCAACAGGAACGTCAGCAACCTCTCCATCCTGATACGCTTCTTCATCGTAATCCAAATCAACCACAAGCTTATCATCCACTTTTCCCACGCTGATTGCTGTCACTAAATCCTTCATAGGAATACCCGCGTCCGCTAATGCAATAGAGGCTGCACAGATTCCTGCACATCTCGATCCTGCATCGGTTGAGGGAAATTCGATAAAGACATCAACCACTGCATTAGGAAACTCTTCAAGGTTAATGACGGGCAGAAGTGCTTTCTCGGTAACGAGTGAGATCTCTCTTGCTCTTCTATTCTGTCCAGGACGTACTCGTTCACCTGCACCAGAAAAAGGCATCATGTTATAGTTACATCGAAGCACACCTTTTGCTGGATCCTGCAAGAATTTAGGGTACAGATCCCGAGGACCATACACCGCAGCATAAGCAACGGTTTTTCCTATTTTAAACATTGCCGAGCCCTCAGCTCTTTTAATAATACCTGCCTTTGCCTCAATTGGTCGTAGTTCTTCAAAACCTCTATTATCTGTTCTTTCTTCATAGCTCATAAGGAACACCTTTTCATCGTCTGTTCATAGTTATCATTATTGTTAGTCTCTGGGATGATTACAGAGAAACGCTTTGTTCTCCACTTCCCCCAACCAAACCACCCTTTTTCTCACTCAGGAATGCCTTAATTCGGTCAGTAAGTCCAGTGAGATGACTCTCTTGGGTAATCTTTTTAATGGTTGCAACCGCAAGATTCTCCTGGCTTGGCTCGCCATCAACCCAGACAACACCATTCTGCCCAACCACAATTCTACAGCCTGTTTCTTCCTTCAACATGCTTACCATTGACCCTTGTTTGCCAATAATACGAGGAACCTTGTATGGGTTGACAATGATAATTCTTCCACCCTGAAGTCTTCGTAATCCTGGTCCTTTGGTCGTAAGGTCAACTAAGTTTTGTGAGGTAACGCCAACGATCTTTGCAACAAGGTAATCTCCAACATCATAAAATTTGGTAAGATCTGTTCCTCGTTGAATAAAATTCGAAGTCGCATCTTTCATGTTCAAAAGTGCAGAATACGCTGAATTGGTATCAACTCTCCATCCACTAATCGTTACATCAATCACTCTTCCAATAATAGTGTCGCCACGCTTTGGCAAATAACGGCCAGCAAGCGGAATAAGTTTAATGGTTCTTCCAAGAACGCTTACCAAACCAAGTTTATGTGCCAGAACAGACTCACCCAAGCGATACGTACCCTCGCCAGGAACATAATCCATTCCCTCTGCTAATTTTTCACCAGGTACAACAACCTGTTTATTTTCAACGAGTAATTCTCCCATACTCACATCAACTCCATCACTAGCTTCTTACTGTCTTTTGTTATCATCTTTTGTTATCATCTTTTTTCGTATGTCATTATCGTGTCTGTAACAGTCTACTTTCAACGGTTCCATGGGTAAGGCTGTTGAGTTTATCAAAGAACTCTGATTCCATACCTCCAGGGATTTCAACCGTACATACAAAAGAACCATCTGATTCCCATTCCTCTCTAAGTAAAGTTCCAAACTGCTTGATAGACCCATAGGTCTTTGGCGCGTATTGTGCTGGGATCTTCAGTGCAAGTTGTTTCATTTCAAATCGGATAGGAAGTACTACCCTAATCTTTTTGACGATTTCCGGGATTTGTTCCTCGACTGATTTCAATTCCTGCACATGAACCTTTGCTTCCTCCAAGGCATTTGCAATCCGTTGTGGTGGATGAGGCAAATGGGTTTTAGGATCCACACCATTTCTACTGATGAGGGCAATAATCCGTTTTAATTTATCCTCGCGGACTTTAGCTCTATGTTCAACGGTAAACTGAATCTCCCCTTCTTTAAGAATCTTCTGAGCCACAACCATTGGATCAGTGCTTTCAAAAAGTTCCTGCATCTGATGTTCAGACGCAAGCAACCCTTTCCGAGCATCTGTATAAACCTTCTCTGCCTTCAGCACTTCAGGAAGCGTAACACTTTTGCCTTCCTTAAACTCAACTGCTTTGTCTGGATCAATAACAATTTCAAAAATGTGTCCCTGTTTTTTTAGTCGTGCGACATTCAGGGAAACTTTTTCGTGGTCAAATACTTCTCTCATTTTATTTGATCCTTCTTTCTCATCTGTTTTAAGACATTATCAAGTTCTTGCCTGCTCAGTCGTTTAAACATACCCTCTTTTGCCGTGATATAGGCACAATCCAATCGTTCAACACCAAATTTATTATCGAGAGTCTTTACCAGTGCTTTTACTGCAAGTTTCATTCCTTCATCTAAGGTCATGTTTTCTCGGTATTCCTTATGGAGAATGTCTTCTATCTCTACTTCTCCTTCGCCAATAACCGTTGCTTTGTACTCGAAGAAGATCCCTGTAGGATCGGTCTCAAAGAGATGCGGCTTTCCTTGATCAACACCAGCAATGATTAACGAAACACCAAAAGGTCGTAAGCCACCGGTTTGTGTACAGAACTGCTTGACATTACAGATATCCTTAACAATACTCAAGGTGTCAGTAGGACTGTCAAAGGTTACTTGGTGTTGCTGTGCTTTTATTTGTGCACGTTCGACGAGAATTCTGGCATCTGAAAGTATACCCGAGGCAGTTGCTGCAATATGATCGTCAATCTTAAAAATTTTCTCAACAGATTCAGGGACAACCAAGGTATCAACAATACGTTTATCCGTAACAAGAACGATACCATCGCTACAGGTAAGACCAATTGCCGTACTTCCCTGTTTGACGGTTTTCTTGGCGTATTCAACTTGTAAGAGTCTTCCGTCTGGACTGAACATGGTAATGGCCCGATCATATCCCATTACCTGATGTGTCATTGGTTGCATAGTAAAGGACCTCCGTTTTTATCCTCAATCATTTTTATCTTCTTTTGGTAAACTTGGTGAATGTTATGAGCGAGTTTTTAAATATTTGTGTTGAGCCTTTGCTAAAATGCCGCTTACTCCTTTGATGTGGAATATAACAGGAACCGTTCCTATCTGCTGAGCAAAGCACAAACCTGCTCTGACTTCATCAACCGACGTGTGGTTCACGCGAATGATTCCCTCTTGATTCCCTAGATGATAATGGTCATCTAAAAAAGAAACACCTGCTTTTGCAAGCTGCTTCTCGCCAAGGTATCGCAGAAGGGCCTCTATGAGTGCCTGTTGTATCGCTCCTACATCCTTAAGTGGGGATGAAGAATGGATTTGAAAGACCAAATACCGTTTACGTTCGCGTAGCGTAGGTAATAATGGCTTAATCTTCATGGTAAATGCAAGGCACGCCCTCCAAGGGCCGAGAAAAAAGAATATGCCTTTTCGTCTTTTCTCTCTCTGTACACATGCAAATGGGTTATCATTTATAAAGTTTTTGGAAAAAGCATAATCTTTATAAAATGGCTTTGGTTTCCCCCTTCCTTCTTGGGCCCGTAGCATAGTCTGGCTGGTGCGCTCGACTGATAATCGAGTGGTCCTGAGTTCAAAGCAATGGAAGAACTGTCTTCTATCGTGAATGTCTCAGCGGGCCCATCCTTTTTTTGAGGGCCTATTTCTTCATTTTTGTAGTAATAATACTTACTCTCTGAAATATTTCCGGTTATTTTTCAGAAAGGCATATAAACTTTATCGAATTTACCACCCTCTTTGGGGTTTGTAGCATGAAAAAAAGCATGTTATTATTTACTGAGGCAGGCCAAGTGCAGAGAGTTACCATCAAGATCCCCAAGAAAGCACAATTGGTCTATGGAACTATGAAGATAGAAGGAAAACCGGTTGAGTAGATATCCAGCCGAATCTCACTCTTACTAATATCTGCTACGGAATGCGTTGGAGCTGTTTGAGAATATAGTTTTCCTCTTCTTCGTCTTCGTGCAGGCTTTCTTCGTCGTGCTTATGACCATGATCGTGTCCATGTTCTTCTCCTCTGGTTGGCTGTGGAGATGACGGTGGAGAACTCGTTGCTTCAGGCTCTTTTTCTGGCTCTTTCTTGTCAAAATGACCTATGCCTTGGGTAAATTCAGTGATCTGTAATTCAACAGTTGAGAGCTGTTCTTCAGAAAGCTGGCGTGGCTGCCATTGGAAGTTAAGGTTGTCATTTTCACGCCTCGGAAGGATATGAGCCATGCAATGGGCAGCAGTTTGTCCAGCAGCAATACCATTCTGTACGATAATATTTGTACCTGTTGATCCCAGAGTCTCGAAAACAGCAGTCGAGAGTTTATTACAAACTAAAAGCATCTCTCCCATAACAAAATCGGGTACTTGTTCAATGATGGGAAAATGCTGTTTGGGCATGACTAACAGATGTCCATAAGCTGCTGGCGCTGGTGCAAGGACAGCCATGACCGTGTCGTTCTCAAAAACTTTTTGAGCAGGAAAATGTCCTGCTACCATACTACAGAAGGTGCATGTGTCATTTGCCATGGTCGTTGTGATCGTTTTTTATTGTCTTCCAAGGAAAAGATTACTAATCTTGTCAAGATCAACATCCTTTTCGCTAACCTTGGTGGATTGTTTTGGTGACTGCTGAGGTGATGATTCCTCTTGACGCGCTTCCTCTTCAGGCTCTTCTTCAAACTCTGCATCCACAACCGGAGCTTGTAAGGAAACCTCCTCTTCTCCAGTTTTTTCAAGTCCGAAGACTTCATTGATCTTGGGCTTAAGGCGTTTAAGAACATCAGCAATCTGTTCTGGGCTCATCCTTTTTTCAGGAATAGTAAAATTTGTTAGTCCATCATTGTCCTTACGAGGGACAAGATGAACCATGAAATGCTGCGCTTTTTGACCTGCAGCCATACCATTGGCAATAAAGACATTGGTTCCTTGGGCTTTAAGGGCACGGAGTAATGCATTTGACATAGCCTTGGTCACCATGGCCAAATGACGTAGCTCATATTCTGGAACCTGAGGCATGATGACATAGTGCTCTTTAGGAATGATAAGAACATGACCGGGATTTGCAGGGTTAATATCCATAATAGCAATACTCATCTCATCCTCATAGACTTTTTTAGAGTTCACTTTTCCTGCAATGATATGACAGAAAATACAATTTTGCTTCTGATACTCCTTGATCTGTTCAGGACTCATCTGTTGGAGTTGTTCTTGCGTCATTTCCATGCTATCTCCTTAAAAGTAAGGTACTATTAAAGCTTTTGCGTCTTTATTTCCTGCTTTGATTTCCAGAAAAAGTATCCAATGACGATAAAGGTGATTACCGGAGTGAGCCAAGCTGGGATATGAAAGCCAAAGCTGTCAGAGAGCATGATAAGACCCAAAAAAAGGATAGAGTACATAGCTCCATTCTTCAGGTATTTGTACTTCTTTACCCGTTCGACATTGCCTACGGTAATCTGTCGTACCACAACAGCACCAAGGCCATTACCGATTAAAATAAGGGGCACAGACAGCGTGAAGGCAAAAGCTCCCAGAACCCCATCAATCGAGAATGTGGCATCAATTACTTCAAGGTAGAGGATTTTGCTGGCGTCTGATAAACTTCCTTTTTGCATGAGTTTTGTTTCTGCCTGTTCTGCGTTCTGTTTAAAGCCATGGGTAATGAAAAATGCGGTTGACCCGACAACTGCAGAAAATGCCATTAAAGCGTTTTTCTGAGCAGCAAACCAGACAATAACCATCAAGAGAATAGAGACAATAGCATAGAACCAGAGGCTATAACGGGAAAAAAACTTTTCTCCAGGTAATCCAAAATGCTTTGGTTCAAGGAAAAGCCAATGGAAGAAGAGGAAGATAAGAAAAACACCACCCCCAATTAAAAGGACGGGCGCAGATCGTTCTATAGCTGCTGCTACACTTGGATCATTGCTGAAGGTAGCAGTTAATGCTCCCAAAGGGCCTAATGAAGGCGTGGTTACCCATATAATCAGCCAGGGTAGTAGTCCACGAACAGCAAACACTGCTATAAGAAGACCCCATAACAAGAACCATCGCCGTGCTTTTTCTTGCATGGTTGCAACAACTTCTGCATTGATAATAGCATTATCAATACTACTAATGGTCTCAAATAAACAAAGTCCTATGACCACCAGGATTAGGGAGACAATGTCCATGACAAAAGAATAAAGTAACCGATCTATAAAAAGATTCCGCAACTTTACGCTCAGGGCCACTGTAGAAAATTTTATAAAGATACTCTCTGATCAAAGAAATATGCCTGCAATTTTCTTTTACAAGAGAGGGGTGAGCCCATTAATTGCTACGATCTTGCTTATCTTCTTTGCCATTGTGCTCGGAGCAACGGTTATTAACTGGGCTCCAAAAATGCCTTCAGATGACACTGAAAGTCCCTTTACCGCAATTCCGAGCGATCTCTGTGAGGGAGTTCAGCTTACGGTTGAAGAAAGCTCTGATGATGTTAAGATTTGCTACTTCACTGATGTTGATACTCGACTTCAATTTGTTCTCAAAAATGATGGGGTTGTCAAAATTCATGGGCTCAAGCTCTATATACTTGGCCAGCATGATGAACCATTTAGTAAGGTCATTAAGGATTCAAGCATTGAGCCTGGTGATGGACTGAAAAAAGAAGTCCTCATCCCTCCTGATTTAGGAGCTCCTCAAAAAGTTGAGATCATTCCCATCATTAAAAGCGACGTCCTTAACCGACTTCTGGTGTGCACCCCTAAAAAATGGGAAGAGCCACTCATTGAACCATGTTAACCATTACCTTAGATATTAGGAAATCAGTAGAAGAAAATGCTGCAGCATATTTTGAAAAAGCAAAGAAAGCAAGGAAAAAGCGAGAGGGTGCGCTCAAAGCACTGGCTATTACCCAGGAGAAATTAAAGAAGATTCAGGAAGAAAAAGAGGTAAAGACACAATCCTTTGCAAAAACACTTGAACAACAAAAGCAAGGAAATGTGCTGAAGAAACAGGAATGGTATGAAAAATTTCGATGGTTTTACAGCTCAGAAGGATTCCTTTGTATCGGAGGGCGGGATGCAACCACCAACGAGATTGTCATTAAAAAACACACGGAAAAAAATGATATTGTCTTTCATACAGATATGGCAGGAAGCCCCTTTTTTGTGATTAAAGTAAAGGACGAAAAGCCAACAGAAATAACGCTTCAAGAGGTTGCAGATGCTACTGCCACTTACTCACGGGCATGGCGTCAGGGATTGGCAAGCCTCAATGTGTTTTATGTTGCACCAGATCAGGTCTCCAAGCAAACCAAAGCAGGAGAATACATGGGAAAGGGTGCCTTTATGATCTATGGAAAGACAACCTACCTTCATGGTAGTGTGAAAATTGCCATTGGACTTGATCAGAACAGCCAGATCATCGGAGGTCCAGTTAGTGCTGTCCAAAAACAGTGCAAGAAGATCATAACCCTTGTGCCTGGAAGGGAAAAGGCAAGTGATGCTGCTAAACTTATCAAAAAAAAGATTGATGGAAATCTGGATGATATTGTTAAAGTGATCCCTCCTGGTGGATGCCAGATCGTAAAAACATAAACTAAACGAGCCTTAAGTTATCAATAACTTTATATAAAATAGTGTCTTCTCCTCTCCTATGCTTGATAATATTAGTCTTGGGATCATCGATGCATTGTCTGAGAACGCACGAACGCCAATCTTGCAGATTGCAAAACGGTTACAGGTTTCTGAATCTACGATTAGAAAACGGGTTGAACTGCTCGAAAATAAAGGGATCATCAAAGGATACTCTCTCCAAATCGATCATGAAAAGCTGGGCTATCAGAACATAGCCTTTGTTGGTGTTGATGTACAGTCTGAACGCTTTCTGGCAATTGCGCATCAACTCAAAAACGTTAAAGAAATTGCTTCTGTTGCATCCTCCACTGGAGATCATATGTTCATGCTCAAAATAATGACAAAAAATACAGATCAACTGTGTGATATCTGTGAGCAGATTAAGCGGCTTGATGGTGTCACCCGTATCTGTCCTGCAATCATCAAAGAGACTCTGAAAGGAACATTGTAAGGTATATTGTAATCATAACGAGATAAGTGACTGATAATTATGCATTGTTTGCTTGGATTTCTTGTCAGCGAGTACGTTTTTCGTAAGAATAAACACGAGATTCGTACCTCTAGGGGAAAGGTTTAAAAATACCTTCAAATTCACAATTGTTAACTTTGGATAAGAAGTAATATTGTACGATAAAAGGCAAAAAATGATAGAGTCTTTTTTAATTACGTCGAGGGAAACACTCGAAGCAAGCCTTGTGGTGGGTATTGTCATGGCGTATTTGAACCGGACAAACAACCAACAATTCAAAAAGAGCGTGTATTATGGGATTATTTTTGGAATTCTTATCAGTCTTCTTTCAGCATATTTTTTTATGGTTATTGCCGGAGGATTTGAGGGAAGAACTGAAGAGCTCTTTGAAGGTATCACCATGCTTATCGGAGCTTTTCTTCTGACGACCATGATCTTATGGATGATGAAGCAACGTCATGTTGCGCAGCAGATTGAGGCAAAGGTTACGAAGCATATTGCCCATCCAACGCCTTTATTCTCTCATGTCGGTATCTTCCTGCTCATTGCTATTGCAGTTATCAGAGAAGGGGTTGAAACCGTTATCTTCCTGAATGCTATCAATTATGCCTCAGGTATTAGCTTTATTGGAGGACTTTTAGGTATAGGCATTGCCGTCCTTGTGGGTTACCTTTTCTTCATGAGCACTACAAAGATCAATCTCAAGAAGCTTTTTACCATAAGTAGTGTTCTTCTGATCCTCTTTGCTGCAGGATTAGTTGCTCATGGTGTTCATGAGTTCGAAGAAGCAGGTGTTTTGTCAGGAATCATAACACCAGTATGGGACATTAATCCTCAAGTAGTGGGAGAAGGCCAGTATCCGCTCCTCCATGAAAAAGGTGCTATCGGCAGTTTCTTCAAGGGCTTGTTCGGCTATAACGGAAACCCAAGCCTATTAGAGGTGCTTTCCTATGCTACCTATCTTGTCCTTATTTTCTTCTTATACCTGAGAATTGAACAGCAACAATTCCCTCAGAAAGCCGAAGCTTGAGTGCACAAAGGTATATAAATAAGCCCATGTTTTCTTTACTCTACAGGGGACGTAGTATAAGCCATTTAGCCGAAGCTAATATGGGTACAATCTGGCTAGAATAGGTGGCTCCAGTCATGGAGCGATGAGGCAAAATGCCGATGATTACAACACTATGGTATGTCAGACATCAGCTCTGAGGAAGATACCATCTGATCTGGGTTCAAATCCCAGCGTCCCCATTTATTCCCCAGCATCTCTTAAAGCTATGAAAATGTTTTTATAGGGTTGCTTCTTTTTCTATCACCATGAGCTTTCTTGAAAGAAACCAAGGTTGTCCTGATCCCGCAACCAAAGGAGGATGTTTTGGTCCATCAGGAGAATATTACACGCTGTTTAGAACAGAATTACGATTCTTACTACCACATGTTGTTATGGCCACACTCATTGGATTAGTGTTTTTTGGCGTGTTATTCTTACTAAAGAAAACAGAGAGGATAACATTACCGCTCTATCTGATTATCATCGTTTCACTAAGTGCTGCTCTTGTATCATTTGTGTTATTAGCTTATTTCTTTCCTGTAGGAGTAGTTTATTGAGTCTGGCATTATCAAAAACGTACAGAACAAAGGTAAAATGAGAAGTCAGAACTAAACGCTATAGACGACATCATGATGATCAAGATCATAAAAAATTATTCTGTCGTCGGAAGGGATATATTTGAAAAGTAAAACAAAAGGGCCCTTGATATGAACTCGCTTGAAATCCTGTAGTGGTTTTTTCAGGTTTTTATAATGGTTAACATCATCGCAGGTCAAAATCTCATCCATCTTGCTCATCAGTGCTTCGTACATCACCTTATCTTTTTTGGAAGTTTTGATCATTTTCTTCTTTAAGCCTTCTTCTATCGAGAATTCACGCATGGTCTATTTCATCTCGCAGAGCAGATAAGTCGCTATAATTACTGAACTTACCTTTTTTATCCAGATTCATTATTTTAGTTGCATATTCAGGTCGAAGCTCTGGTTCAAGAAGTTCTTCTTCATACTTACTGATGATGAAATTAACAGCATCAGACTTATTCTTAAGGCCAAACTTTCCTTTAACAATGGTTAAAAGCCGATCTTGATGCTCGCCAAGATTGACTATTGCTTGTACCATTTTGTATTCCTCTGCTTTAGATTTTTGTTTATGGTTATAAATTAAATAATTGATTATAAACTGGTTATAGGGTGTTCTCCTAATAATGATATGTTATGATTTATAATAATGTATAATAGATTATTATGGACTATTATTTAAATCTTTTGTAGCCGAAAGCCGAATGTTTGCAGTCTCAGAATAGAAATATGCTCATTTCCACGCTTATCGTTTGCTTCTCTTTTTGAGAGGTTTTTTAACAATAAGCTTGGTATTGTCCTGCTTTTCTTGCCAGGCAATCTCAAGGCAACGAAAAGCCAGAACAAGGAAAAATAAGAAGAGTAAGAGTCCCAACACATGAGTACCAAACCGTTGGTTTACCTTAGACATAACGACATTAAATGTGCTTGTTGTCTGATTAGTAGGATAAACCTCTAAGGAAATAAGCGGACTTTCAGTAGCGTTCTGCTGATCATGAGCAATAAACATCACCTGATCTGTTCCTGACCAATTTAAAGGAGGAGTAAGGGTTGCAAGTCCTAAACGGTTATCAATGCTTACCGTTACGTACACTGGTGTTGTGCTGGTATAAGTCAATGGATCATTATCAGGATCATCAAAATGTTCATGTAAGGCAATTACCCTGACCGTGTTCACTGGCCACGATTGAAGAGCAAACGCTGACTGACTTTGGTTCATGATGTATTCATGATCCATGATATAATAACTTCCCATACTCATCAGAACGATAAACAGGAAGACAAGTATAAGTAACCCCAAAGCAACTATTCGAGGAATTCTCCAGGGATTTTGCTTACCTTTTTGCTTTTGCACAGCGGTCACTTCTTCATCTGTCTTTTTTCGTCGTTTACTGAAAAGGAAAATAAGTGCAATGATAAATAATAAAAGGATAAACAGGAGAAGGAGGATAAACCAATAATTGACAAAAAAGTCTGCAAGTGATGAACTCTTTTCTAAAACCACAGGGAGAGTAAAAGAATAGTACAGCTCCTCGTCTTCAACGGTTGTAGTCGCGAGAAGGGTTGCTTCATAATCCTCTGAGCTAGCATTCTCGTTTGGATAAAAGGAAACAAGAACATCAGCTGCTTCTCCTGGATTAAGCGTAATGGCCGTAGGTTCAAGCGTCATCCATTCAGGCTCTAGAGAGAGTTGATAGACTGCTCCATGTCCTCCGGTATGATAAACAGTAAGGATATGCTCACTAGGTTCATAGGGAATGGCAATCGGTGAAGTTTTCGTAAGATTAAGCCGATAACAATCATTATCAGAGAGAATCTCTAAGGACAGTTCTTCAAGAGCGCTTAACTCTTCATGTCCTACAATAGTAGCAAGGATTGTAAGAGTAAGGGTTTGTGTTTCTGTACATGGTGGATTAACCGATAGCGTAACAAGCTGCTCACTTCCTGGTTCTAAGTCCACGACGTCAGAAGAAAGTATAGCCCATTCGGGTTGGCCAACAACAGTAAGGTTGATTGTTGCGGGTAAACTTCCCTCATTACTGACAAGAACATCGTACGTAGCAGAACCACAACAACGCTTATCAACGTCTTTACTAACATCAAGCGCAGGGAGATAACATGAGGCAACCGTAAGAGGAATCTCCTTCTCAAGCTTCCATGCCCCTAAGGTACTGAGGCTAGTCAACATGGCAGTGTAATTTCCATGCGATCCCAGTGGAGGGGCAAGCATAAGGGTTGTATTCTCTGATCTGTTTCCCTGAACTGAAAGTGATGCATTGCTTAACGTAACCCAATCAGGGCCATCGAGCGTTAACTCATACGTGTTCGTGAAGGAAGCATCATTAAAAAAGCGTATTGGCATTAACTCATTGGTCAGCTCGCAAAGCGTAGAATTCAGCGGAGCCCACGCACTGTAGTTATAACAGGGAAGTACGGCTAGGCTTAAAGGTGTTCGTACCTCTAACCCACTTTTTTTTGTTTGAGTGATGAAACTGACATTGGTTATGCCGAAGGATTCGCAGGGAAAGGTAAGGTAAACATACATATCCTTAGATGCTCCTGGGTCAAGCCAAAACGCACTATGGCTTAGTGTCGTAAAAGCAGCATACTGATCAACGCTAAAGGAGTAATATTCACGAAAGCTTCCGGTATTAGTAATAGTCAGATTATAACGCGTTGGCTGACAAGGGCAATTTGCAGAGGAAAATGCAGGACTCGTCAACTGAAGATTGAGACAGTTTTGTACAACAATGGTCTGGGAAAGTATCTTTTGTTTTTCGGTAGTTGTTTGCACAAGGGTATCTAAGGAAAAAGTTCCGCTAACCTTACAAGGAACAGTAATATAGGTGATAACGGTTGTCTGTTCTCCCGGAGCAAGAGCAATCGAAGGTTGTGCTGGTACTGCCCATGTTGCAGCAGAGCCGGTATAGCTTATCGTATAGGTACTTTTAACATTGCCGGTATTCGTAAGGACAACAAGGTCTTTGAGTGTTGTACAAGAACAAGCAGAGAAAATCTTTGGTGATGAGGTTACGCTAAAGTCCTCATTGGTACTGTAGGTAATAATCGTGAAGTTGTCTGTTGTCGTTTCCTCTGCAACAACGAAAGGAAAAAAGAATGCAAAGAACACCATCAGGGTAATACCCCACATCACTGCTCGTTTGTTCATGGTGGAACACCCTGAATAGGACACTGATTTCCGCTGCTTTCTCCCTCCATCCCGGTGGGAGAAGAATAGGTAAAAAAAGAAAATAGACAGATAAAACTAAAGGGCGACACTAAAAAACCTAATAGTAGGTTTTTTCTGACCCCTCTCGTTCTTCCTCGTCTTCGTCTTCTCCACGGAGCTTGTTAAAGCCAATGATCAAACCAATGATCACAAGGAGGACAACAAGGATGATCAATGCAATTTCAAGGCCTCGCTTAATCTTCTCCCAGTTACCATCAGTTGCAACCGGTGCGCCTGCAAGAACCGTTGCAGTCAAACCAACAGTTTCGGAAGCATCATCATAAGCGATCTTTACATTAAAGACATGATCTCCGATAGTTGCATCGTCGTTTGCCGTAAGGTACAGGTAAACAGATTCAGTTGCACCACCTTGGACAACAACTACATTGCTTGGGTCTAAGGAATAGGTTCCAAAGGACTCAACACCACTAACCGTCAACGCATACGTTTCTGCGTTATTTCCAGTGTTCGTAATAACAATAGGATAGACAACCCCTTTCCCCTGTTCTACCTGTTGTCGTTCGGGAACACTGACAATGGTTCTTCCCGGTTGTTCTTCCTCGTCCTCTTCATCTTCAGGAGATTCTCCTGCACAGAGGTCTTCGTCAGCTACAACGCCAATAGACTGCTCACTGTATACTTTCTCGTCACCATCGTCATAGGTCACATCGACAAGAACGTCATAATCGCCTTCTTCAGCACATGCAGGGATTCTGAGGTATAATTCTTCTGAAGTCGTACTGTCTTCAGCCTCAATTTCATCAATATAATCAGTCGCAGAAACACCTAATTCTGGAATAGACGCCTTAATCCTGATTCCTTCCTCGTCGGTTTCACCAAAGTTCTCAACGCGGACGGTAACGAGCAACGATCGTCCTGCCATAACCTCATTTTCTGGGCTTAGCATAACTTCCTTAATCTCAACAAAATGGCGTGGAGTGTCAACTTCAAGCTGATAACTCTCCTCAACAGTTGCCTGTCCAGAACGGTCAGTGATATAGATTCGTAAGGTATATCTATCCTGTTCCATTCTTACTGGAAGCTTAAGATTAAGGGTTTTTGAATAGGTTACATTAGCTTTTACATCAAAAACATCGGTAATATCCTCGATAAGATCATTATGATCATATCCTCGTAAATTTGCCTCAACCTGAACATCAGAAAGGTCTGCTGTGGATTCAAAGACGACCTTTACATCAAGCTCTTGAGTTCGTTCAACATCAAGTACATTGATTTGGTTGGTAACAAGTTCGGTATCGTCAACTTCAACTTCAGTAATAGTCACTGGCAATGCTGCTACCATTGGTAACACAAAAAGGCTTGCCATCAAAAGCGTCAATAATCCAAATAGACTGTTTATTTTCATGGTTGTACCCCCGTACCCGACTCTTTTGCTCGGTTAAGGTTGAATATGTTTTTGTTATCTCCTGAAACGTAGTTACATGGTGTTGTTATCGTGTAACAATAACTTATATTTAAACTTTGCGGTAGTGAAGTATATATACGTTAGAGAGAGCCCTCTGAAGAGATTTTTGCAGCCTCAATGCACGATAATATCGCGGTAGAGAACACGCTTCACTAAATCTTCAGTGACAACAGCTACTCGCAGGGTGTATGTCCCTCTTCGTTGTGACGGTGGAACCGTAAATACAAAACGCTCGGTGATAGAGTCCCCGTCATCGACATCTTCTTGTATTCGTGACTGCCATTCACCCCATTCAGGCATAACGGCTTCGATTTTGATGGAATCTTCATCACGAAGGCCGTCATTTTTTACCGTAACCAGGACAACAACCTCACTTCCGGGCTTTGTAACCTCTGGCAAGATGCGAACTTCACTGATATGTAACTTTCGTTGCGGATATTTATCACGATCGCTTACCGTATCCCCTGCATTGACAACAACCTTGGTTGTCGCAATCCCTTGCTCGTCCTCATCATCCCAAACCCTGAGTGTTATGGTATACGTTCCTTCTTCTTTATAGACGTGGCTTGGGGTAGCGCTTCCCGAATGGGAACTACTGTCACCCCAGTTCCAATCATAGCGGGTAATGTTACCACCATCAGGATCATAACTCTTACTTCCATCAACAACAAGAGTTGCTCCCGCCGTGGCGACATAAGGCCCACCGGGAATTGCAATAGGATCAAAGGTTGGGTTTGGTTCTCCAATAGTAAGGAAGATTTCCTCACTAGCAGCATCGCCATCAAGGTCTCGTAACATGAGCGTAAAGGAATCCACACCAACTGCCCGTGGAGTAATGGTTAACACCTTTTGCTCATTAATATGTACGGATGCAATGGTTTCATTAACACCTTCCACGTCCCAACTCAAGTCATTCCCACTATCCTCAAGGTCAAACTCATGCTGTGTGAGATCTATGGTGACAGCCTCTTCAAGATCAGTGGTTATTGGTCCAACCGGCGGTGTAATCAACGGAGGATTATTTCTGATAAACAGTGGCGTTTGTTCTTGACCACCACTCTGGTTAAGGTCATTAAAGGTAAAGGCAAAGACATTACTATCACCAATGAAATCGTGCGTCAGGGGAATGAGTAAGGTGTAGTAATACCAGGTGTCATTCAAGGTTTGATAGACAGATAGATCAGCTCTTCCGCCCCCGTCATTGCTTACTAAGGTAGAGCTACTAACGGCATCACTGACATACTGTTCTTCGACAAGGTCATAGATCCGGAATTTCGTATAGAGATTTTGTCCTCTAAAAAAGTCATCATCATACTGGGTAAAGGCAGTATCATTATACGTAGCAAGATTCTGGATATCGTATCGTTCTGCAAAGACCCGATAGGTAAAGTCAGGTTCTGTATCCTTATCTGGTAGATATCCTACTTTTGATGCCTCTGCATAAACCGTATAGTTTCCCTCTTCAGTTACCGGATAAAGTACTGCACATGCGCCACTAATATTGTTCGTTTGACAAGAGTCAATAAAAGTCCCATCATTATAAAAGAGGCTAACCTGTGCATTGCCCGTAGGAACTCCCTCTGCTTCAACAAAGACGCTACAGCTCTGATTATGGTTAACAACCACCCGTTCAAAGCACGAAAGTTCGGTGATATTCAATTGGCCGGGTTCTTTATCCGAGACAACAACATCCTGACGTTCAATGTCAGACAATGCTCCGTCTGAAACCGTAAGCGCAACCGGATAAATACCAGCAGTTCTAAACGTATAGGTAGCAACCACGGTGTTGGCATCCTCAATACCATCATTGGTAAAGTCCCAACTGTAGGTTAAGGTATCATTGTCAGGATCGCTACTTAAGGATCCATTAAAGGTCACCAGATCATCAACAAATGGCTGTGCTGGATCGTACATAAAGGAAGCAACCGGAGGTAGGTTTCCACTGACACCACTCATGGTTAACGATCGAACCTCACTCTTTCCCGTGTTTACATTAAAAGACCCATCAGTACAGTTAACATACCAGGTATGTGTTCCTGGAGTTAATGCAACATCAGCAAAGGTTAAGGCTGTCTGCTCAGGTGGGTTTACGGTTGTTCGTGTCACACTATTGTCAACGACAAGAGAACAGGAACTGATGTTACTGATCTCATCAAAGACACTGTACGTAAAATCCACGGATGTATTAGTAAGTTCGGCATTGTTTTCAGGAGCAATTAACGTGATAAGAGGTGCTTGGAAATCATTATCAATGGTAATCCAGTATTCCTTGTACGGCTCACTCCAGAGCTCTCCATCAAATGCCCATGCACGTAACTTAACGCGTTCGTCTTTCGTAGGAATATCTTCAGTGCTATTCCACTCACAATTCCATGGCTCAACTGTATCAACACAGATTTCATTGTGATAACTACCATTAAAATAGATGTCTAATTTTACCTGCTCGACATGATCCCACAGATCGGGGTCATAAGCTTCAATGCTGAAATTGATAAAGCCACTGTCAGGATCAGTATAATTTGCAATATCAGTAACAACAGGGGCATGGTTTTCTAAGGAATGGTTAACATGAAGCGTTCTTGTTTCACTGTAGCCAACATTACGACGAAGGGAATCGTCAGTACAGGAAACATTCCATTTGTAGGTTCCATCAGCTAAGTATCCCTTGACAAAGGTCTGTGGAAGGTTTTCAGTAATGCTTGTGTCAGTTTGGTCAAGCACGCCATTCAAGTAAAGATTACATGAGGCAATACCTGAATCAAGATCGGTGACATTGTAGACAAATCTGACATTCACTCCCTCAACCATCTTATTATTTGGAGGCGCAAGTAACTGAACAACAGGAGCATTATGATCTCCTAAGCTGTGGTTAACGTACAAGTTCCATACCTCGCTCTTGCCCTCATTAGGATTAGGTGCAGTATCAGTACAATTGACCCACCATTGATGAGTTCCATCAACAAGATCAACATCTGAAAAGGTCAATGGCGTACTTTCTTGAGGATTGCGGTGCGTGCCTTTACTGGTACCATCAACATACAAAGTACAACTGGAAAGAGCATTTATTGTATCTTCTGCTTCATACGTAAAGTCAACGTCTACGCCTGAAACCCGTGCATTGTTTTGAGGAGTAATCAAGGTAATAACTGGTGCTTCACGGTCATTATCAACCGTAAAAGGTCCCTCTGTTCTGTAATTTCCCCAGAGTTCTCCGTCGTAGGCTCGAGCTCGTACCTCGACTTCAGCCTTTGTCGGTACCTCTTGGGTACTGTCCCATGCACAGTTCCATGGTTCTCGCGTATCAACACACTTCGTTACCCAATCTCCCTGACCGATCTTCATCATGGAAAACCCATCATCGACCTTCACCTGGAATTCGACCTGTTCAACACGATCGCCAAGATCTGGATCTGCTGCTTGAGCAGTGAAGTTAATCAACCCGCTATCAGGATCAGTATAACCACCGATGTCTGTAACTACCGGAGGTAGGTTTCCCAAGGAATGATCGACATGGAGCGTCCACGTAGTACTATATCCAACATTCCTATTAAGAGAATCGTCAGTACAGGAAACATTCCATTTGTACGTTCCGTCAGCTAAGTATCTCTTGACAAAGGTTTGGGGAATGGCTTCTCTGATGCTGCTGTCAGTTTGATCAAGCACGCCATTCAAGTAAAGATTACATGAGGCAATACCTGAATCAAGATCGGTGACATTATACATAAACTGAACATCAACACCCTCAACTATTTCATTATTCGGAGGCGAAAGTAATTGAACAACAGGAGGGCTTCTATCGCTTAAACTGTGGTTAACGTACAAGTTCCATACCTGACTCTTACCTTCATTAGGATTAGGTGCAGTATCAGTACAATTGACCCACCACTGATGTGTTCCATCGACGAGATCAACATCTGAAAAGGTCAATGGCGTACTTTCTTGAGGATTGCTATGCCTGCCTTTACTACTACCATCAACATATAAAGTACAACTCGAAAGAGCATTTATTGTATCCTCTGCTTTATAGGTAAAGTCAACGTCTACGCCTGAAACCCGCGCATTGTTTTGAGGAGTGATTAAGGTAATAACTGGTGCTTCACGGTCATTATCAACCGTAAAAGGTCCCTCTGTTCTGTAATTTCCCCAGAGTTCTCCGTCGTAGGCTCGAGCTCGTACTTCGACTTCAGTCTTTGTCGGTACCTCTTGGGTACTGTCCCATGCACAGTTCCATGGTTCTCGAGTATCAACACACTTCGTTACCCAATCTCCCTGACCGATCTTCATCATGGAAAGCCCTTCATCGACCTTCACCTGGAACTCGACCTGTTCAACACGATCGCCAAGATCTGGATCTGCTGCTTGAGCAGTGAAGTTAATCAACCCGCTATCAGGATTAGTATAACCACCAATGTCAGTAACTACCGGAGGTTGATTAGTAATAACCTGTTCCTCTGTGGTGAAGTACCAGAGATCTCCAGCAGTTTCAGCAGAGTTACTGTCACGAGCAACAATCTTCCAATAGTATTGCGTTTCATACAACATTGTTCCAGGATCATAACTCTTGCTTGGATGATTGCTTCGTACCTTTGGTGGATAAGGAGTTGTACCAAAGTAAATGTCATACGTTATAGTATCTCCATCAATGTCACCACTTTGCCAACTCAAATCATGATTAATAATGACATTTGTTTCACCAACAAAGGGATCAGGATTACTTGGTTTAAGAGGAGGATCATTCACTGGACGAACAGTCACGAGAATTTCGTCACTCACTTCAGAGTATTCATCATAAGCAACAAAGACAACCTTTTCGTTGCCATTCCAATTGGCATCTGCCCAGAAATCTACTTTATTCTGTGCATCAATCAGGAGATGGACATAGATGGTATCTTCAGCATAGTAGTGTAATGTGCTATCAGTATCTCTGAAATAGTCATCTAAGTCAAACACGTCATTAACCCGTTCATCTTCGTTAAAGGTTACGTCAGGTAATGATCTGGTTTTTACCGGAGGATCATTTACTGGACGAACCGTTACTTTCATAGTATCTGAGACACTGTACTGGCCATCACTTGCTCTAAAGGTAATGTCCTCTGAGCCAGACCAATCTGCATCCGCCGAGAAGCTTACGTTATTATCTGCATCAATTAAAACATGGACATGATTGGTATTTTCAACTGAGTAAGAGAGAACAGCACTATCTATATCATCAAAATGATTGTCAAGATCAAATTGATCATTAACCTGTTGATCTTCATTAAAGCTGACATCGGTGATCGGTTGCGTGAGGAAAGGAGGATCATTGACTGGGAGAACCGTTACTCTTATAGTATCTGAGACACTTAACTCACCGTCACTTGCCGTAAAGGTAACATCCTCTGATCCAGACCAGTTGGGGTCTGCCCAGAAGTCTACTTTATTTCCTCCGTCAATAGAAACTTTGACATGAGTGTTCCCCCTAGCGCTGTAGCTTAAAGGATCTTCATCAGAAAAGTAATCATCAAGATCAAATTCGTCAGTAAGGCGTTCATCTTCATTAAAGCTGACATCAGGTAATGACCTGTCCAGTTCAGGAGGCTCGTTAGGAAGTCGGTTATCATTA
Source organism: Candidatus Woesearchaeota archaeon (assembly GCA_016187565.1). Classification (NCBI taxonomy): domain Archaea; kingdom Nanobdellati; phylum Candidatus Woesearchaeota; species Candidatus Woesearchaeota archaeon. Next base: position 14,586 of record JACPJR010000015.1, on the reverse strand, counting down.
ACCGTTAAATACAATTTTTTGGTACTTTTAGCACCGTCATCTCCCCAGATTTCAACAATAAAGTCTTCTTCTTCATCTTGATAGGTATCATCAGTTATCGTAACAAAGTCTGATTTACAACTGCCTACATAATTCTGCTCAGGTACCAGTATTTCTTTTAACACATCATCTTCATAGAGGAACCTGACACGATATTCAAATTGGCCTTTGACACTACAGACATTGTAATAAAAACGAGCATCTTCTCCAAAATCAACATCTAATGATTGGGGTTTTCCTGCTACATCCCAATATCCTGTTGTGGTAATTGCCTCAGCACTCATTGCTAAGGAAAGGATGATCATACAAAAAAGCATTACACGACTGCCAAAAGTGAATAGCGTATGGAGAGAATGCGTACCCTGAGCCATAGTGGAAACCCCCTGTTTGTTTTTTGCCATTGTTTTATTTCTTTGTTTATTTTTTGTAGTACTTTGTGAGCAGTAAGTTATACTCTCCGTCATTGAGAGAGAGCTTCGTAGAGAGGTTTATCGTCCTGGACTTCCTGAGGATACTTCTACGTTTCGTTTGCCCCCTACAAGATTGTCAATATTGACCACAAGACTTCCTCCTACATAAATGCCGCTCGTACCTTGTACCGTATATTTATCATGATTTACATTGACGTCAGGAATGCGGCTATAGCCAGCATTCAAACCAACCATTACTCTATCAGGGAACAACTGAAGCGCAATATCTGCTCCAGCCCGCCATCCAAAACGGCTACTATGAACATCAACTGTTGGCTCATATTCAACATCAGTAAATGATCCGTCAGGAGTGCTATGCTCCCACCATGGATCAACAATTCCATCAATATTTTGATGAAGCAATGAGCCTTCGAGTCCAATCAAGCCTTTATTACCCAGGCCAACCCTTACTCCTGCTTCTCTCGTTGAGAGATCAACATTTCCTTTTTGGCGGTAATCACTTATCATTTCAGGAGTGTCAAGCATTCGTACCGTTTGTTCTTCGCGATTGGATCCATTTCCCACGCCCAAGAATCCAAGGACATAAAGCGTTGTTCTGCTGGTGTCTGGGTGAGCAGCGCTTGGATTTTCAACGTTCATGCGTTCCCAGGCAAGTCCACCCTGAATCCCATAGGTTGTTGGATTACTACGTCCATAACCTCCAACAAGGAAATCACGATCAGTAGGCAAAATATAGCGATCAACGGTAAGGGTGTCTGTGTTAGTAACCGTAACCGTATCTGGTTGAACAGGTTCAGGTTCTCTTCGCATATGCGCAGGATTCATAAGAACAGTGTGTGCTGGTCTATCTCCCTTTGCTTCAGGCTGTACGAGAAGATGATAGACTGGCGTTCCTTCGTCGGAATTAAAGGGAAGCTTTTCTCCATCCGAACCTACACGGTAACGAAGAATATGGAATGCTCGATTTGGATGATTTCCTGCAACATAATCCCAGTTAGGTTCACCGAATGACTTTGGATCAGCAGTAAGAACATCGACGAGCCTTCCTCCTTCAACAAGATCATTAATACTTTTGTAAGTAGCTGGATTTGTAACCGTACCACTACCAGTCATTGGATCTTCTGGGTTATAAAAAGAGTTGAGAAATACTGTTGAGGTATCACCAGCAGAGGGTTCAAAGGCAAGCGCAAGGTTACCCATAACTTCAGGATGTCCACGCTCAAAGGCAAGATTTGCACGGAGAAACTCTTCGAGAGTTTTAAAATTCCTTACACCATAGGTGTTAAATGCACTTGCATAGGTTGTCGAAATTCCTGCTTTTTCCGTAGGTGTTCCAGGAGTCTGGACAAGAGCATAGCGATTGAAAACAGGATCATCGGTAGTATTTCCATTGCCATTCATATCAAAAACAACGTTTGGAGAATGAAGTTCAAGACGGTTACCACCACTGTAGTAAGAAACTGGCTCGGGTTTTTTTGCTTCTTCTGCGCTTGATGGCAGCACACTTCCTGCTAAGGATGCGAGTGCAGCAGCTCCTGCGGTGAGCCATGTTGCTCGTCTTCCTGCCCTTGCCTGCAAAGGAGAATATCCGTTATTATTTACGAGGGAAGTCAAAGAACTGCTTTCTTCATTCATATGGGTCACCTACATCAGTATTTATTAAGCTTTATTGAGTCGATATAACCATCATAATTACTAGCTACAGACCAACTATCTACCATACATTCCCCCAAAGAGTACCATTGCGGAGTAGCAACTCCTATATAAAGGTTTTGGTTTATGTCAAAACCTTTATATAAACCTCGAAGATTCTGAAACATGAACAAGAAAAGTAAGGGAAAATAAAAATCCCAATCACCGCAAGCGGTGGGGTATTTTTAATGTTTGCTGGGAACGGCAGACATTAAACAAGGACGTCGCCCCAAGGGGCAGGGTATTAACCCAGCAAACAAATGAAAACGAAACATATCTTGGAAATCAAACCCTAACCGTAGCGAAAGTGAGGGGAGATGTTATTTGACATGATAAATCTTATGCAGACTCAGGAAAAATGGCAGAATCGCTGGCGTGAGGCAAAAATCTTTGAACCACTGGTAAACCATGCCCAGCCAAAATTCTTTTTCACAACGCCCTATCCGTATATTTCAGGAAGTCTCCACATTGGTCATGGACGGGCAGTTACGGAAAGTGATATCTATGTGAGGTATCAGCGGATGAAGGGTCTGAATGTTCTTTATCCCCTTGCCTTTCACATCACCGGAACTCCTGTTCTTGGTATTTCTGCTGCCATTGCAAAGGGTGACCAAAAAAAGATCGAACTCTATAAATCATACGTGAAAAGATATGTTTCTGACGAAGAAGAAGTCAATGAAGTGGTGGAATCCTTCAAAGACCCGTGGAACATTGTCAAATTCTTCATTCCAAAGATGATGGACGAGTACAATAGTCTTGGCTTGAGCGTTGATTGGACACGAAGGTTTACGACCGGAGATGCTGATTACCAGCAGTTCATTACCTGGCAGTTCAATAAGTATAAAGACAATGATTACCTTATCAGGGGATCCTATCCGGTACTCTACTGCCCGCACGATGAAAATGCGGTAGGCGAGGATGATATTCAGGATGCTGATACCAATCCTGTAGCAAAACAGGACTTCCTCTGGGTAAAGTTTCGCCTCAAAAATTCTGACCTTGTCTTAATGGCAGGAACAACACGACCTGATGCCCTGTATGGGCAGACTCACTTATGGATTGATCCTGATGCTACGTACGTTATCGTTCAGGTCAATAAGGAAAAATGGGTTGTTGGTCATGCAGCGGTTAAAAAAATCGAACAACAATATGTAAAGCCAAATATTATCGGCGAGGTAAAAGCAACAGAGCTCATGGGAAAATGGGCACGAGGACCGTTAGTTGATTATGATCTTTACATTGTCCCGGCACAATTCATCGACGAGAATGTAGGATCAGGGATAGTCTATTCTGCACTCGAAGATCCTGTTGACCTTTTTGAACTTGCAAAAATCCATGACAACATGGATCTCATCCGAAAGTATCATCTCGATGAAGAGGTTGTTGGCAAGCTCAAGCCAATATCGATAATACAGATTCCCGGTATGAGCGAAAACCTCGGGGCTGAGATTGGAAAGGAAATGGGCGTCATTTCTTATAATGACAAGGAAAAGATAAAACTGGCAAAGGATGAACTGAACAAGCGGGTATTTCGAAAAGGAATTATGAAAGCCAATTGTGGTTCCTGTTTCGGAATGCGGATTCCTGAAGCACAAGTCTACCTTAAAAAAAAGCTCACCGAAAGTAATGATGCGGTTATGTTCTATGAAGTTTCGAGAGAAGCCTACTGTAGATGCGGTGAAAAGGTCATTGTTTCTGTGCTGCACGATCAATGGTTCCTTGACTTCAATGCCAAAGGCTGGAAAGAGAAGGCACAATCGTGCTTGGATGAAATGGAACTCCTCCCTGAGTCTGCACGAAAGCTCTTTGAAGATACCTTTGCCTGGCTGGACAAGAGACCAGCTGCACGACGGAGAGGCATTGGAACGCCATTACCTTTTGCCAAAGACTGGATCATTGAATCACTTTCAGATTCAACAATCTATATGTCCTTTTACACCATCAAAAATATTATTGCAAAGCATGGTGTCAAACCTGAGCAAATGAGTTTAAGCTTTTTTGATTATGTTTATCTCAACGAAGGCGATATCAAGGCAGTGAGTAAGGAGACAAAGATAAGTACGAAAGTGCTCCAGGAACTACGGGAAAGTTTTGAGTACTGGTATCCCAATGATCATCGACATACCTATCTTGCTCACCTCTCGAATCATCTCTCTTTTTTTATCTTTGCCCATGCAGGATTATTCCCAAAAAAAAACTGGCCAAAGAAGATTTCCCTTCACGGATTTATCATCAGCGAAGGTCAGAAGATGAGTAAATCAAAGGGGAATGTGATTAGTTTATTAGAGGTCAATGAGAAGTATGGCGCAGATGCCTTCAGAGCCTATATTGCAACCGCAGCAAATTTAGAAGGGACGTTTGATTTTAAGAGTGATGATGCCAACACCGTTAAGAAAACATTGATCAATCTTTCCTTACTCCTCGAGGAATCCATCCTCCAACAACAAGATGGAACAGTTTCCTCACCCTTTGCAAAGGCATTTCTCTCGCAGTTTGAATCCCTTCTTTATCAAGCATCACGAGAACTGGAGCAGATGAAACTCCGCGATTATGCAACCATTGTTATCTATCACCTTCCGAACCTCTACAAAAAAATGCAAAAACGGGTATCAGAGAAAGAACTCAAGGTTGTCAACAAACACGTCACTAAAAAATGGATCATTTCCCTCATGCCACTCGTGCCCCATCTTGCCGAAGAATTGTGGGAATTAGCAGGAAATAGCAAGCATGATGACTTTGTATCCCTCCAACCATGGCCTTCATTTAGTCAGAACCTGGTTGATACAGAATCTGAAGCCATTGCTGAAACAATAGAAGCATTGATTGCGGATATTCGCCATATCCAAAAACTTTCTACCATTGAACAACCAAAAGAGATTACGCTGGTTATTGCTGAAGAATGGAAATATGCTTTCATCAAGGAACTCAAGAAACAGATGGAAAGTACCTTTAATCCTGGTGAAATTATCAAACGATTGATGCAGCAGCCCGGACTTAAGCTCCACGGGAAAAATATCGCAATGCTCGTGCCAAAACTTCTCAAAGACACAAGCAAAATTCCTAAAGTAGTGTTGAACAGAAAAGAAGAGATACAGGGACTTCAGCAAGCGCTTCCTGAGCTTACCAAAGAGTTTTCCTGTAAGATTACTTTAGTAAAAGAAGAAGAGAGTACGAATCCCAAGGCAAAGCAAGCCATGCCAGGTAAGGTTGCGGTTATTCTTATGTAGTATTTTTGGGGAGATAAAACAAGAATAGATCACCGAAAGATTTAAATGTAAGGAAATTCTTACTAATCATGAGGTCAGCAAAATGATGAAAACAATAAAGGTATCAGAAAAAGGACAAATTGCCATTCCACAATCAATAAGAGAGACGCTAGGAATTGAACGAGGAGATGAGTTGATCATTATACAACTGAATAATAAAATCGTTATTGAAAAGGCAGAACGAACAGAGCAAAGATTACAAGAAGATTTTAAGGACATTTTAAAGTTTAGCGAGAAATCCTTAAAAGAAGTTTGGGCCAATAAAAGTGATGATATTTGGAATGAGTACTTGAAGAGGTAAAAATGGAAGTAAAACAGAAAGAGATTGTTTTATTACCTTATCCTTTCTCAGATTTAACAGGAAAAAAAGTAAGACCCGCTGTTATTGTTTCAAATGACGCGTTTAATAAGAAGTCTGCTGATTGCATTATGGTACCGTTAACAACCGTCATAAAAGACGAACCTTACTCCATAGAGATAGATCAACAAGATTTGAGTTCAGGAAGACTTCTGAAGCCAAGCAGAATAAGAGTAGATAAGATTTTCGCTGTTGAAAAAAATTTAATCACTATGAAAATTGGAGTTCTTAATCTGATAACATTTGAAAAAATTAAACAAGAGATCATAAGAATACTTTGAGATAAGCCAATACCAATCTTGTCTTTACTCTACATTGACTAATATCTCTGCGAGATTCATAATAGTAATATCCCCTATAGGTATCACTGGTTGATAAGCAATTGAAAATCCGCATGCGTTGAATAAACATTCGTCAGATTGGCCATCGCCAACAGCAACACACTCTTCACGCTGTACATTCATTCTCCGCATGAGTTCTTTTGCTGCCTCTGCCTTACAGATAATCTTATCACAGCACATGGCATTATGCTTTGTTGTTGCAAGTACTTCTCCGGTATATTTCCCATTTGGATCAGCAACTAAGATTGGGCAGATAATATTCTGTTTGGGAACACCAATTCGCTGAGCAATAACATCGACAATGGGCGAGAATGCAAGAGAAACAATACCTACGTTATACTGTCGTCTTTTCAATTGCTGAATGACTTTTCGAAGATTCTTAGCCAAGGTTAATTGTTCCGCAACTACTCTAAGATCTTTCCTTTGTTTGCCGACAAGGAATTGCGCCAGTAACAGAGAAAGCTGAAAATCCTTAATACGATGCATACGACGGAGCTTCCGAAGTTTTTCGAGTTGCTTCTCAAATTGAAAGTGCTGAGCGAGTAATTCAATACTTGATTCCTGAATGAGTGTTTTATCAAAATCAAAAATAATTAATTTGTGCTTATTGGCAATGATTCCTAATTCTGAAAGAATGGTTTTAATGACCTGTTCTGACATAATCGTTAAGTTTTCAATAGGTTGTTTTTTGTGAATTAATTCGCCGATATCAACTTCAGCAATCCTTACTCCTTTTTTGACCATCTGCAATAGAATTTGAATATCAACTCCCCATTGATCGTTTATTTGAATATTCCGAATTAATTGTTTTCGAATAGCGAACTGTCCACTGAGCGGCTGGTGGAAGGTAAGAAACGGAAGGATCACTTTGAAGAGTGGCTTGACAACCAGTTCAGTAACCCTTCCTCTGGCTCGTATAAATGATGCCTTCACAAAATCAGCATTGTTCTCTCGAATAGGGCGGACAATCGACGCAATTTTATGTGGTGAAATATTGTACAGATCAGCGTCTAAAAAGAGGATAATATCTCCTTTCGCATATTCTAATCCTGTTTTAATTGCAGCCCCCTTTCCTCGATTGACGCTATGGCGTACTATTGTTATACCAGGAAGTGAAGCCTCTTTGATAGTACGATCATGTGACCCATCGTCAACAACAATAATCTCGTCAATAGTACTTACCTTTTTGACATTCTCCAAAACCTTTCTTATCGTGACCTCTTCATTGTACGCAGGAATGATACAACTAACCATCTGTTTTCTGAGCATTTCTTTCTTGTGCATAGTACCACCCCTATCCGACAAAAATATCTAAGAAGATTATTAATGATAGGTAATTTTTGGTAATATATAATTGTTGTGAAATTGTAGCGTAAAACGATTTCACCATCTAATCAACTGAATTGAAGTAATCTTTTTATAGTCAATGTAATTTTGGTATCCAATGCACACACAGGAATTAATCAAATGTATTGCAAGCCTTCATCCTTTAGAAAGGAAAGTCCTTCCTCATCTTTCTCGCTATGAAAATTTCCTTAATCTGATCAATAAGACTGGACTACAAGAAGTCGAGGTTATGAGAGCCCTGCAATGGCTTCAGAATAAAGAGATTATTGAAACATCAGAGACAAAGAAAGAGGTCGTAAAGCTCCAGAGAAATGGCGCACTTTATCGTGAACAGGGGTTGCCTGAGCGCAGGTTTCTGCAGGCAGTAACACCACAATGGAAATCGATGAGTGACGTGCTGAGAGAAGCTGGGGTCAAAGAACAGGAGAAAGATATCTGCCTCGGCATTTTACGGAAAAAATCGGCCATTGAGCTCAAACGAGAGGGAAAGGATCTTTTTGTCAAGCTCTTGGAACCAGGACTACGATTCTTGGAATCAAAAAGTTTAGAAGAGCAATTTTTGAGTGCATCTTTTCCCAGAGCACTTGATGACTTAAAGCCAGAGGAACGCTTTGCATTAGATGAACTCAGAAAAAGAAAAGAAATCGTAAGCGTCGAAGAAGAAAAAGAAAAATCCATAACATTAACAACCCTTGGTAAAGCCATCCTTACTCATGGCCTTGGCTCAAGTGATAGCATGGAACGAGTAACACCTCAGATTTTACGTGAAGGATCATGGAGAAAAAAAGAATTTCGGAGATATGATCTGAAAGCTAAGGTTGCTCATATACCCTTTGGACGTCGTCATCTTGTTCCTGAGGCAAGCGCCTATGTCAAAAGAATTTGGTTGGATATGGGATTTGTTGAGATGGAGGGTCCTCTGGTCCAGACCTCATTTTGGAATTTTGATGCCTTATTCACCGCCCAAGACCATCCAGTTCGAGAATTACAGGACACCTATTTTATTCAAGATCCAAGTCATGGAAAGCTTCCTGAAGAGTCCCCAACACGAACACCAACAACAGGACAACCTGTTCATGCACGTCCGCAGCTAACGCTCCATGTTCAAAAGACGCATGAAGATGGATGGAAAACAGGAAGTACCGGATGGCAGTATACCTGGAACAAGGAAGAAGCAAAAAAAAATGTATTGAGAACACACACAACCTGCTTAAGTGTCCGGACTATTGCCCAGCTCAAAGAGGCAGAGCTACCAGCAAAATTTTTTGCTGTTGGCAGAGTATTCCGAAATGAAACACTTGATGCAACCCATCTCTTTGAATTTACTCAAGTAGAGGGAATTGTGGTTGATCCTGACGCCAATTTCAGGAATCTCATCGGCTACCTGAAAGAATTTTTCAAAAAAATGGGATTTACTGATGCACGGATACGGCCTGCATACTTTCCTTATACCGAACCATCTGCCGAGGTTGATGTGTATGATCCAAGTAAAAAAAAATGGATCGAGCTTGGCGGTGCTGGGATTTTTAGACCAGAGGTAGTAACACCGCTTTTGGGAAAATTTGTTCCTGTGCTTGCCTGGGGACTTGGGCTTGAGCGTATCCTTGTTGATTACTATAAAATTACTGACTTGCGAGAGATCTATAAGAATGACCTCAAGCAATTGCGTGAACTAAGAGCATGGACGAAATAAACGCTCGGTAAGAACATAGAAAATAACTTAAATAGTGCACTAAAATAACTAAAAAAATAACTCAACAATGCCAACCGTAACCCTCAACAGAAAATACCTCGAAAAACTCATCGGAAAGAAACTTTCTGAGGATGAGCTCAAAGACCGTATCAGTATGCTCGGTACAGATCTTGAAGAAGTAAACGATACTGAAGTTATTGTTGAGGTTTTTCCCAATCGTCCGGATTTACTGTCTGAACAGGGATTTGGCCGTGCACTTGCTGCATTTGTTGGAACAAAACCTGGATTAAAGGAATATACTGTCGAAAAATCAGGCTTTTCAACAACCAATACAACTCCACTTCCCTATTGGCCTTATGTTGTCACTGCTATGGTGAAAGGACTTTCCTTTGATGATGAAAAAATAAGGCAGGTAATTCAACTTCAGGAAAAGCTTGGGGTAACGTTGCTGAGAAGAAGGAAAAAAGGTGGTTTAGGATTATACCCCCTTGACAAGATTACCCTGCCCATAACCTTTACCTCAGAAGTCCCCGAGAAAATACGCTACCGACCACTTGAATATCCACGGGTTATTTCGGGAAGAGAAATTCTTGAGAAGCACCCAACAGGAAGAGAATATGCCCACTTATGTCGTGACTGGCCGAAATTTCCTCTCTTTATTGACGCTTCAGGAGTCATCATGTCCATGCCACCCATCATCAATTCCCATGATGTAGGAAAAATAACTGAACAGACCAACGATGTCTTTATTGAAGCAACAGGGACTGATCTGAAGACACTGAAGGTAGCGTTGAACATCTTAGTAACTGCATTGGCAGATATGGGTGGAAAAATTTATGCCATGCAGATCAATCAGGGAACAGAGAAATTTCACACTCCGGAGTTATCAGCTCGAAAAGTCAGCGTCGAGGTTGCCGAGGTTAATAAGTTTCTTGGTATTTCCTTAAAAGAAAACGACATCAAAACACTCCTCGCCCGTATGGGATTTGGCTATGATACTCATGGTCATGTTCTTGTTCCTGCTTATCGTGATGATATCCTCCATCATATGGATCTGGTCGAAGATATTGCTATTGCCTATGGCTATGAGAATCTCAACGAGGAAATTCCTAAAGTTGCAACTATTGGAAAAGAAGCGCATAGTGAGCGATGTACCAGTATGATTGCGAACCTTCTCATAGGATTTGGTTGTATTGAAATAAAAACCTACCATATAACCAGTGAAGAACAGCAATGCAAAAAGATGAATATGGCAATGGATGTTGTTCCGCTAGCAAATGCAACAACAGAAGAGTATAATGTGTTGAGATCGTGGTTGCTGCCGAATAGTCTCCACGTGCTCAACCAAAACCTTCATAATGATTACCCACAAAAGATTTTTGATATAGGTACGGTGTTCCTTAAGGACAAGCATACCGAGACGGGGATAAAAGAAGTAACGCGATTATGTATGACGACCTGTCATGCCAAAGCAGATTTCACTGAAATCAAACAGATCTTGAATGCACTGATGCACACCCTTGATCTCACGTATGAAATTGAACCAGAAGATCATCCAAGTTTCATTCCAGGACGTGTTGGACGTGTTAAGGTCATGAAAGAAAAACAGAGTAAAAAAATAGCATATATCGGAGAGATCCATCCGCTTGTTCTTGAAAACTGGAGCATTCCTGTACCTGTTGCCAGTGTTGAGATAAACCTCACTGAGCTTTATACATTGCTCTACGAAAAAGAGGACTGAATTTGAGAGCTCAGAAAATTAATGGTTCTCTTTGAAGCGAAAACGTGCCTTAAAATGGCGTAGCGGAAGATCTTTACCATAGGTAACAACAACACCTGGAATCTTGTCTCTTGCCTGATATAAACAATGAACAGATTCAGCAACAGCTTGAAGGTCTTGATGTTCATACCGCAAGCGAGGAACAGCAAAGCGGACAAAGTTTACTTCAGGAATGGTCTCTTTTCCTGCGACAGGGTCATAAACACCAAACGCAAAATGGCCGAGCTCACAGGCACGATGGCCATACGCAGCTAACAAAAGAGCAGTAAATCCTATTCCTCTAAATTCATCTGGCTGTGGAGAGGTACCTACAAAGAATCTGTTCATATCAAGGTAGACTGCATGACCACCAAAAGGAGTGAGGACAGGAATGCCCTGCTGGAGCATCATAGTTCCAAGCTCATGTACCTGTTGAATACGGTACGTCAAGTACTCTTCATGTAAGACTATTTGTAAGCCAGTGGCCAAGGCCATAATATCCCTGCCCGACATACCCCCATAGGTTGGATGCCCTTCTTTCGTTATCTGTTCATTCATCAGAGCGTCAGGAAGTTGAGGATATTTTTTGACGAATAATCCATCCGATCGCAAAAATAAGCCTCCGCCCATGTTAACCAATCCATCTTTTTTGAAACTGATCGTGAATCCATCAACACAGGAAAACATCTCACGAACAATGGCAGCAATGGACGTTTCGTGATATCCCTCTTCATACCGCTGGATAAACCACGCATTCTCTGCAAAACGACAGGCATCGAGGAAGAAAGGGATAGCTGCAGCATGGGCAATGCTTGCAATTTCATGGATGTTCTGCATAGAAACAGGCTGCCCACCACCAGTGTTATTCGTAACCGTGATATAAATCAGCGGAACCTCATCACGCTTTTCTTGCAACAGGGCACGTAAACGTTCACTATCCATATTCCCCTTAAAATGGTCGTCTGCATTGCCATCTTTTAAGGTTTGGGAAAAAAAATCAAGTGCCGTAAGCTGATTTATCTCTATATTTGCGCGTGTGGTATCAAAATGACCATTACTCGGAATGATGAACGACTTACCAAGTTTCCTCCCAAGCGCCGCTAGTTGCGAGAATAAGGCGGATTCTGCAGACCTTGCCTGATGGAAGAGGAAGGCATTTGGCTTTCCTTCTTGGGGTAAGGAAAAAAATACATCGCCGAAAACCTTCTGTATCTGTTCCCTCAGCACAAAATACCCTTTATTTGATCCATATGCTTCATCTCCGAGATGGAGGGATGCCCACTGTTCATTGGTCATGGTTGTTGTACCAGAATCAGAAAGGAGATCACAACCAGTAATCATCTCTGCTGGAAAATAAAAGACATTCAGGCCAACAGCATCCAGCATTGCTGCTCGCTCTTGGGCTGTAAAGGGTTTTTTGAATGCAACTGAATGATTGACATAAGGCCTTGATTTTGTTATCAATACTTCTGGCGTAAACTGGTGAAGAAGAGAGGAAAGATGCATGAATAAGGAAGTTTTTTACTACTTAAAAAACTTTCTTTCTTGCAAAAGCTTTCAGTAATGGTAAAGTACACGTAAATCAAACTTTGCTATACCATGGACAGTCATGGTGTCCTTTGCCAGCAGCATGAAAGTAAAACATAGGAATCTGTGCTGCCTCTGCGATTGGACACTGGATTACTGGATCACTCAGAGAAAAAAATAGACTCTTGTGTTCTTCAGCAATTCGTTGCAAGAAATAGATCTCAACCTCTACGTAAATCCGTGCTATTTCCTCAGCAGTAAAGTCGTTTTGGTTTGTCTGAAGCAAACGTGAATGACGTTGCGCAGCTCTTTTCAGACGCCGGAGTGCTTCTTGGTTTGCTATAACCCTGCTGGCCTGTATCCTTGCACACCTATGTGTGTAGCAATCTATGTCTCTATTCCCATACCAATCGCTGAGTTTTACCATGTCCAACCCTTGTTGATGAACTAATGGTACGAGCTGAGTATAATACTCTTCAGTTTCTGCATAACTACTCCCATTCACCAAAACATGATGCATATCACCGAAGAGCAAAGAAAAGGTTGCAGGAGAATAGCGCACGACTTCTGCTTTGATCTGGCTAATGAATTCAAGACTCTGCATCTCATAATGATCCCCATACACACCTTCCTTAGAACCTCCCCAAAGTCCTAAAAACCTGATAGGGTGATGCTCAAGAATGGCCTCTCGTATCCTTGCTTCTATCTGCAAAGAATGAGTTGGTTCGTTTCGTGAAAATCTTGTTGCTCGTAAGGTAGTGGAGATAGTTGTTGCAAGCCGTAATGCATGGACATAGTCCTCGAGCGTTGTCATGATGCAGAGGTATTCTACCTTATTGATAAGCTTATGTTGTATAAAGATACACAAATAAACACACATTTATATACCGCAGGACTGTATCTACAACGTATATCTTAGTAGACTGAGGAGAGAATGGACACTGACCAATTAATCGTATTAGGACTCACCAAACGGGAAGCACAGGCATACCTCGCACTCCTTAAGTTAGAAGAAGCAAAGGCAGGAGAGATCGCTGAACAGACAAAAGAAGACCGGACAAATGTTTATGATTCGCTAAAAAGCCTCATAAAAAAAGGATTAGTCAATTATGTTATCAAAAACAATAAAACCGTCTATCGAGTAGCACCACCTGAAAAATTAAAGGACCTGATCGATGAAAAAGAAAAAATCCTCGAAGAAACCTTACCGTACCTCAATGGGATCTATAAATCCTATAAACCAAAGCCGGTTATTGAAGTCTACGAAGGAAAAGAAGGAATTAAGACTGTTTTCAGCGATATCCTGAAAGAGAAAAAAGATTTTGTGGGGTTTGGAGCAACTGATCGAGCGTATCAATTATTACCTGAATTTACCCGGCGATATCTGCAAGCACGAAAACGGTTAAGGATCTCTGCTCGGCAGTTTTATCCTGAAGGAGAAAAAATATTACCTTCGCCATATTCCACATTTAAGGCAATTCCCCGACAATACGCAGGTCCTGCTACGACGCTGATCTATGGTGATAAAGTCGCTCTTTTTATGTGGTTTATTGACCCTCCAGTTGTTGTTCTCATCAAAAACATGGATGCTGCACAAGCCTATAAAAACCAGTTCGAATTGATGTGGAAAATACTCTAAACCGAAATGTTGGAGGAAAGATACGAGAGAGAGAAAGAGGTAAGCACACCTCAGACTGGACAACAGAAGACCACGCTAGTTGTTCCTGACTGATTCTTCATTCCGCTTCCCCTTAAGCACCAGTCCAAGTGGTGAGGGCTGCTCCCGTCAAGGTCTGACCCGGTTCCCAAAAGAACCAATCCTAAGGGACAGAATTTCATCGGCACAATCAAGACTAGTATAGCTTGCTATAGCCTCATCTAAGGCTTCGACCCCATCGTAGAGCCCGTTGATGGTAACAGTGCAGGGCTAGCGCACCGGTCTAGCTTACCCCACTTAAGGAAAGTTTCTCTTCTTTTAAATGTTTCCGATTTTTAGTTAGCGACATAAGTAACGCATGAAGTTTTGCATAAAATTGTGTTCTTGCCAGAAGTTTTCTAATGCTTCTTGCATGTCGTCGATTGTTGGGAAGTATTGTGATTTTATGACGTTGTTTTTTGTGACTTTCCAACAGG
>JACPJR010000014.1 GCA_016187565.1 Candidatus Woesearchaeota archaeon | reverse complement strand
GCACTATATCGAGGAGTGTCAGGAGAAACACTGGGATAAGAGAAGAGAACAAAAGAGCCTGATAGCGTATTAAGCTTTAATGGCGGCGAAACGCTGAGTGGTTTCAACCCTCAGATAGCCGCCTTTTGTTTATTATTTACATACATTGAAAACTTCAAAGAGCAGGGACTGGCAACTGACCACTGCATACTACACTATCTATCATGGCGTTTATTCCCTTCTTATGAAAGTGGGCATCAAATGCGAGATTCATTCGTGTACTATTGAGTTTACAAAAAAGTATCTGAAAGATCATTTTACACCCGATGATTTTGAATTGATTGAAAAAGCCTTCTCTGCAAGAATAGACTCACAGTATTATGTGAATAAGCAAGTGCCAGACAAAAACTTTGAGCTTATCCTGAAAAAGACTCCAACATTCCTAGTCAAATGCAAGAACATTGTAATTGACCAAAAAGAGATAATCGAGATAAGAGCCAGGATATCTTCAGTAAGATGAAACCCAAACAATAATAACGAGAATAATTTTGATTTTCAGAACGATCTTTGATTCTGATAAACGTTAACAGAATAAGAGAAAAATAAAAATAAAAAGAAAATTAATACGAAATTACTTTTTCTTTTTTCCGGCTTTCTTTTTTGCAGCCTTCTTTTTTGCCATGAGTATTCACCTCCTCTTATTTTGCATTATTTATTTTAACTTAAGTAATCCCTATCTTCAGTATAGTCAATACCATCTCCATCATGGTCATCGTCTTGATCGTCGTCTTCATCAACATTTTCGTAGTATTCTTCCTCTTCCATATGCTCACCTCAAGCTAAGATTAATCGGAGATTAGAGGAATAGCCTAATCTTCGTTGGCAAACAAATTGAGAACACCAAGAACACTTTTTTCTTTTCATTTTTGAAGAGATAATCAATTACGTTTTATTCTATGTATAACTACTATTTAAAACTTTCTAAATTCCTGCAAATTATTTTGCATTGATTTTTGTGGTGAATCTTTTTTGCATGGTGAATGTTGAGATTGCAATGGATGCATATTCTGTTTTCCATCACATTGATTTGAATGAATATTTTTTTATCATGTCGATACTTTTATATACGAAGAATATCATTTCTTTTGGGTAATGCTTTCAATAGGCAAGTTTAAGATTGTTGGACACTCTCACTCATTACGCACATCTGTATGATAACTACCATGAAAAAAACAAGCCTCATCTCTTATCTACTCTTGTTCGTTCTTATTCTTTTTTTTGTATCTGTTGAAATGCGCGGTTTATTCCAATATGATCTTGGTGATGAATGGATTTATTTTTACATGGGAAGATTGGTTACTGAGGGCTATGTACCTTATACTGATTTTTTCTTTGCTCATCCTCCACTTCATCTTTACCTTACTGCACTCGCTTTTCTGGTTTCTGGTTTTCATATCACTTTTGTCAAGCTTATTCCGTTGATTTCAACACTCATTTCAGGACTTGTTCTCTTTTTTTTTATGAAAAAAACAACGAACAGTCTTCCTGCAGCGCTAGTAACAACTGCTCTGTTTTTATTAAGCTACAACACCTTACTTGAAGCAACTTACGGCCTTGGTATTAATGAAACAACGATGTTTGTTGTTATTGCTTTGTATTTTCTCTTTGCAAGCTCTTTTCGCTATCGTGTGTTTGCATCTGGCATAAGCTTTGGTCTTGCAGGAATAACTGGATTGTATAGTCTTGTTCCCTTTCTGGTTATTGGGTTATATCTTTTGGTTGTTAAACGATCTGAATTTCTTCATTTTCTTCTTGGTTTTTGCTTGATCTTTGGAACCGTTAATCTTCTCTTTTTTATAATCAGTGGAATGCCGTATCTGTCTCAGGTTTACTTATACCATCTCCTTAAACCAAAAGGTGAGAGTAATACCATTCATCTGATAGGAACCGTGATAAGGATGAACTTCTTTCTTGTTGCCAGTGCACTTCTTGCCTTGCTTACCCGAGCAAGAAAACACTTTACTACGATTTGGCTCGTTGCTTTAGCATACGTTCTCTTTCTTTTGGCGCTCAATAGAATCTTTGCGTTTTACTTTGTCTTGCTCTTCCCTTTCTTAGCTATTCTTGGTGGTTTTGGATTAGTGCTTCTCTTTACCCGGCTCTACGAGAAATTTCCACGGTGGATATTTTTTGTTATTATTGCTGGTCTGGGTCTTTTTTTTCTTTGGAACCTTACTGCTGATGCGCTTTATCTTAATCGCTTTGATTTTGCCTCATTTGATTCTTTGGAAGAAATGGTCACTTTTATTCAGGAGACTACCTCATCAAAGGAAACTATTTTTGGCGATGATTCTTCAGTCCCTCTCCTAGCCCTTCTCGCCGATCGTTCTATTACCTTACAAGAGGTTGATACGAATGATATGCGTTTTCGAAGTGGTTTAACGAGTATAAGCGAACTCATCAAAACACTTAATGAAGCTGGAGTACGTTATGTCATCATTCGACCTTATCGGGGTATTGGTATGGCAAACGAACTCTCTGCATACCTCCAAGATCGATGTTTCCTCGTTCAACAATATAATGATGGTAATCACGGAGACTTTCTAGTCTATGACTGCAAAAAAACATAAAGAAAGCACACAGAACATGGTTTGCAGTACAAACGAGTTACATGAAGCGCAAACTATTTAAATATAGTTCCTTTTATAGATAAAACCTACAATAAATCCCGTAGGTCGTAACCTGAAGAAAAAAGAAGTAACGTAAAAAGAGGGGGATTTTTTTGCCTTGGTTTGAAAAAAAAGAGGAATTGAGAAAGAATACCCTTTTCAATGGACAGTATTCTCTTTTGTCGCGTATAAAAGAATCCTTCCTTGATCAACTGTTATTTATTCTTGGCCTTGTTGCTTTTATCTTAGGATATGTTTTTGATAGCGTTGCCCTTATTGTACTTGGGAGTATCTTCTTTCTTCTGTTTGTATTATTCCTCTGGATTCATTTTCGCCATCTTCCTCATGCAGATCAATCAGTCTCAACAGGTTCTCTACAACCCCTTCCCTCTTCATTTCCCGATAAGCTTGCAGCTAAGTCTTCTTCAGAAAAAGTTTTCTCTGGCCACGCACCTTTGTCCCCCTCAAAGTTTGATGAGCTTCACCAAACCACCACACTCTCGTTTTTGAAGACCTATGGGAATCGGGTAAAAGTTACTGACGAAGAAGAACAGCGATTAGTCCAACGTGTGTATCTGCTCCTTGAACGAGAACAAGAGTTAAAAAATATTCGATCAGAACTAGAACATGAGGAACATGCGCTTAAAACGGAAATTGAGTTAGTCTATGATGATTTTCTTTTCCTGACAGGACTTCCCTCTGCTTTGGAACAACATGCTCCTGAACATACACTCGCCGATGACGTGAAAAAGGTTTTGACCATGGTTGATGAACTTCTTGAAAAGCTTCCTGAACATGAGATACGGCAATTTGTTGCCTCAGAGGACTTTGCTGTTTACCAACGTTTGATGGAGAATATTAAACAAGAATCAACCAAAGAGTATAGCAAAGGACAAAATAAAGAACCCATAATCTAAAAACGTATGATATAGACGTAAAAGACAATGGTGGTAGCTCCATGGGATTATTACATAAAGGCAAACAGATTATTTCAGAGAGGAATGAGTCGCTTACCCCTCCTCTTATTCCCCCTACAGTTCCCTCTATGCTTCATCAGAAGGCTGTTGGTGAAACAACGGTTCATCAAAAGAAGCATAAGATACAAACTCGTCTGGATGATCTGTATACCTTAGTTCAGGAACAGAAAGCAGTCTCATTAGAACAAGCTTCAGTGGCTTTACAATGCCCTCCTCAGATCATTGAAGAATGGGCAGCGCTTCTTGACAAAGCTGGCCTTATGACCCTTACTTATCCTCCGTTTGGACAACCTTCCTTGCAGGTAAAAGAGCATCATGACAAAAAAACTCGTTGAAACCTACACGGTTATTGCAGATGAGGTTCCTGCAGTTGTTCGTATCTTTCAAGACTCAAGAGAGAATGTCCTTACCTATGATCTTGAAATGCCAGAGATTGGTCCTGCAACACAGGCATTGCTTGATGTACTTACTGAAGAACTGGCTGATACTGTCCCTTTAGACATAGCAACCATTACTGACCTTGAAGAATTAAGCATTCTGAAAAAGGAATTTCTGAGCACAGCAAAAGCTTTGCTCATTCGTCATGTAGGGAATGAGAATAAAGATCAGAATATCCTTGCGGGAATACTCCTTCACCGCATTTTTGGATTAGGCTTTATTGATGTCATTCTTGCCGATAATTACCTTGAGGAATTAACGATTAATAGTTCCAAGCACCATATTGCTGTTTATCATAAACGATTGGGATGGTGCACAACGTCACAGCAATTGAAAGATGAAGAACAGATCTATAATCTGGCTGCCCAGATTGGAAGAAAAGTAGGAAGAGAGATTAATATCCTACATCCTATTATGGATGCTCATCTCCTGACCGGGGATCGTGTCGCAGCAACCATGTTTCCTATTTCAACAGCGGGAAATACCTTAACCATTCGCCGGTTTGCGAGAAATCCCTGGACTATTATTGCCTTGCTTTCCCCAGAAACAAAAACCTTGAATAAGGAAATTGCAGCGTTTCTCTGGCTAGCAGTACAGTATGAACTTAATATTCTTGTTGCTGGTGGCACTGCATCCGGAAAAACAAGCATGTTGAACAGCATCTGTGGATTTATGCCACCAACCCAACGTATTATCTCTATAGAAGATACTCGCGAGATTAATCTCCCCAAAGAACTCGAGTGGAACTGGGTTCCTTTAACGAGCAGGCCTAAAAACCCTGAAGGTCAAGGTGAAGTGACCATGCTCGATCTCATGGTTGCCAGTTTACGCATGAGACCAGATCGCATCATTGTTGGAGAAATGAGAAGGCGAGAGCAGGCAGAAGCGCTCTTTGAGGCAATGCATACGGGACATAGTGTCTATGCAACCATGCATGCCGATACCGTCCATCAAGTAAAGCGGAGATTATTAGAACCCCCAATACAAATTCCCAAAACTGAACTTGAGGCATTACATCTTATCCTTGTGCAATACAGAGACAGAAGACGTGGATTGCGACGAACACTTGAACTTGCAGAAATTCTGAGTGGTACTGAAAAGGAAGTGCAATTAAATATCTTATTTCGGTGGCATCCTCGTTCAGATACCATTGAAAAAGTCAATCAAAGTGTTCGCGTGGTTGAGGATCTTAATCTCCATACGGGAATGACTATTGCAGAGATTCATGAGGACTTAAAGCAGAAAGAAGCAATCCTCCAATGGATGTTTAATCATCATTTGCTTGATATAACTGTTTTTGGCCGTATTATGAAATATTATTATGTACACCCAAATGAGGTTATCAATGCTGCGCTTACCAATGAGAACCCAACCAAGTTCTTAACGTAATACATTATAACAAAGCCTTTTTTAGGATAATGCATAGAACGATAGCGCTATGGAAACCAAAAAACCACCCTTGTGGATTCTTCCTGAATCCGTGAGTAAAACACTAGGTAAACCATGGAAAGGGTTTGGCTATGTACTTGCAAAGAGATTTCCTCAGATTGAGCAATGGCTAAGCAAAACTCCATTGAGTGTTAATGCACCAACCTATATTCTTTTCTCCCTATGCAATGCGCTTTTCATATTTTTCTGTTCCTTTGCTATTTTCTTTTTCTTACGTTACTATCAACTTCATCAATCCGTTATTGCTTCGGTAGTTATTGCCTTTCTCGTTGCGTTGTTTTTTTCTTTTCTTGTTCTTGTTGTGCTCTTTTATTATCCAAAAATCCTGGCAGGTAAAAAAGCCGAGCAAATCGATAAGAGCCTTACCTTTGCTCTAAAAGATCTCTTACTGCAGATCCATGCAGGAGTGCCTTTATATGATGCGTTGGTAAATATCGCAAAAGCAAAGTATGGGTTGGTATCAGAAGAATTTGCTCGTGTTGTAAAGTCAATTAATAGCGGCAAATCAATTGCAGAGGCACTTGAAGACTTGGCATTAACAAGCGAATCCGAGTTTTTACGAAGAACCATTTGGCAGTTAGTTAATACCATGAAAGCAGGTGCAAGCTTACAAGGCGCATTACATAGTGTTATTGATGGGCTCACGAGCAATCAACGATCAAGCATTAAAAGTTATGCTCAAGAATTGAACCTCTGGAGCTTGTTGTATCTTCTATTTGCTGTTGCTGTTCCTACTATCGGAACAACACTTTTAATTATTCTTTCGTCATTTGCAGGATTCGGTGTTACTCCCGTATTTTTCCTTATGTTTATTGGCCTAACCTTTGTTATTCAAATAATCCTTATTGGATTCGTAAAAACACGACGTCCCATTATCACCTGGTAAATGAGCGAAGAGGTTTATTGTTGTATGAACAAAGAGAGAATCTATAGGATCGTTGCAAGCTGCTGGCCATCGAAGATGCAGCATTATATTGCGCAGCAACTTCTCTTTGCTGCTCAAGCTCAATCATGGATTTCCTGGTTAGGATCATCAACTATTCTTTCACTTCTTGTCTTTTCGATGGCACTTCTCTTTCCCTTAGCTTATGTTGGCTCTTTTGATACCCGTTTTATTTTTCTTGGTCTTTTTTTAGGGGGATTAACCTTTGGCATTCTTTTGTTGTATCTGCGGTATGCGGTTGATCATCGTACTAAAGACGTTGAAGCTGCTCTTCCCGATGCACTCCAGCTTATGGCTGCAAATCTCCACGCAGGTATGACTCCCTTTCAGGCATTGCAACTTTCTGCGCGAAAAGAATTTGGTCCCTTGAGTCATGAAATTCACCATGCAACGAAACGTGCATTTGGCACTGCCTCATTTGATAATGCACTCCTTCAGATAGCTCAGCGTGTTCCTTCAGAGACTCTTGAGCGCTCAATGAAACTCTTTGCAAGAGCCATGCGTTCAGGAGGTCATCTTGCTCCTCTCTTGGAAGAGCTTGGTAAGGATATCGGAGAAACTCGCTCCTTGAAGCGTGAATTTGTTACCCAAACAAAGACCTATGCACTGTTTATCCTTTTTACTGTTCTTCTTGGCGCGCCTATTCTCTTTGCCGTCAGTATTCAATTTCTGGGCATTGTCACGGCTATGCAACAGCAAGTAAATATGAACAACACCTTTGGGATTGGTTTTCTTAGCGGTGATGTAGCCATTAGCGTTGGTTTTGTGCAAACCGTTTCTATTGTTATGCTTTTACTTACCGGGATCTTGGCAAGTGTCTTGATCGGTGTTATTCGCGATGGAACCTTGAGAAGTGGCTTACGGTACAGCCCTTTTATGATGAGTGGCTCTTTACTTGTTTTCTTTATTGCTAAAACGGTTATTGGTAATCTGCTCTAAATACCTAAAACAGAGAAATGACCACAATACTGGAGACAATTAACAGAATAGCTGCATACTGGACCAGATTTAGTTTTTCTTTGTAAACAACTCTTCCATAGAGAGCAGCTACTAAAGGATTTGCAAAGGCAATTGCGACAACAACGCTGGTTGGAAAATATCTAACGCCAAGCATCAGTGTTAATGTTCCTATGGAAGCTAATAAGCCAACAATAAAGAGCGTTCGCCACAATGAACCGGGTATTTTTAACGTAAGTTGTTGTTTTTTGAGAAGATAAAAAAAACTGCAAAGAGTTATGCCACCTTCCAGAATAAAAGAAGTAAGCATGGCTCCTTGAAGTTGTGTGGGAATTCGCATAAGGAACCAGATCACCCCCCAAAGTAATGCCGTAATGGCTGCAAAAAAAATACCTTTGGAATAGGTAAACGTTCCTGGATATTTTTTTGCGTTGTTTCCATTGTTTACCTGTTTTGTGTGATGAGTAGAGATCAGCAAAATACCACAACAAAGTAGACCAAGGGCAATAAGCGTTATGGTTGTTAACTTTTCTTTGTAGACAACTAAGGAAAGAAGGATGGTTATAATGACTGATGCATGAGCAATGGTGCTGACAATACCTATGTTCTCCATTTCTATTGCTTTGTAGAATGTGATGAGAGGAAGATAACCAAGGATGGCAAGAAAAATACTCAACAGGAATGATGACCAATGAAAGCTCATTTCAAAGGGATAGACCAAAAGTGCAATGATATAGATAAGACTAATCACCATTCCTCTGACAAAAATGGTCTGTTGGACCCCGATCTGTTGAATTGGTTTTTTGGCAATGGCATCACCTAATCCATACGCAACCATCGCGATAATCCCAAAGAGAACTGCACCTGAAACGTCCATAGTTACCTTTTTGGCTACTTTTTCTTAAAGGTTGTTACTGGCCTTGCCTGCAGAATATAAATTTTATCATCAATGGCCCATTCAATGTCTTGAGGGAATTCATAATATTTTTCAATATGGGTGCCATGTTCAGCCAAGGCTATTATTTCGTGATCTTCAAGGACTTGGGTGTTTTTCATGTTTTCATCAAAAAAAACCTTATCAGTTTTTCCTTCTGCGTTTTTAAAATACCCAAATTCTTTAATGCCCACATGTTTCTGCTTGATACAGAGAGGATCTTTTCCGAGAATATACGTATCCGGACTTACTTCTCCTCCCACAACTGCCTCACCTAATCCAAAACTTCCTTCAATGATCATTTCTTTCTCTTCATTAGTTACGGGATTAACAGAAAACATGACGCCTGCTTTTTTTGCATTAACCATCTTTTGGACAACGACGGCGATTAGTACTTGCATATGATCAAAGTTATTTTTTACTCTATAATAAATTGCCCTTGCCGTAAATAAACTTGCCCAGCATTCCTTGACATGTTGGACAACAGCTTCCTTTCCCTTGATGTTCAAAAACGTCGCTTGCTGGCCTGCAAAGCTTGCCTGGGGAAGATCTTCTGCGGTAGCTGAGCTTCGAACAGCTACAAACCCGTCTAACTCACTATAAGCTTTGGCAATGCTGGTGCTCATCTCTTTCGAAATAGTTGCATTGAGAATTTTTTCTTGAATCTTTTCTGCAACAGCATCGAGTTTTGCTGTTTCCTCTACATCTAATCCCTTAAGCAGTTTTGCAATACCATCATGTAATCTATTCTCTTTCAGAAAGAGAGCGTATGCCTGCGCCGTTACACAGAATCCCGGAGGAATGGGCATGCCTGCGTTGTACATCTCCCCAAGTGATGCCCCTTTGCCTCCAACCGTAGCAACGTGTTCTTTTGTTATATTGTTAAACCATGCAATCGTCGTCATATTATCATCCCAAGAAAACCATGAATTCTTTTTAAAGGTTTGGGAAGAAAGAGATAAAATTGGAGATGTATTTATAAAACAATCTTCATTTCCTAAATCTACAATGCATGAACGTGTTGATCCTTATTATGATAAGCATATCATGGCATTATCACGATACGCTCATCTACGGCGTTATCGTCATGTTTTGAGCTATACAAAAAGCGATTCTGTTGTTTTAGATGCTGGATGTGGTTCAGGATATGGTTCATCTATGTTGGCTGAAAGGGCATTAGAAGTAACCGGTATAGACTCGTCTGCTGAAGCGATAACTCATGCACAAGAAAGGTATGCTCATCCAAAAGTAACTTATGTTCACGGAGATATTGAAGACCCTTCGGTTTATCCTGACCAAGTTTTTACTATTATCTCGTTATTTGAAGTGCTTGAACATGTAGCTCATCCTGATAAGGTGCTGAGACTATTCCGAGAACATATCCATGAACAAGGGATGTTATTTTTATCGGTCCCCAATGGAAAGAACCTTGTAGATCATAATGAATCACATGAACATACCTATACCAAAGAAGACCTTGAAGCTCTTATCGATGACAGTGGATTTCAGGTTGAGCAAATACTCGGGCAATATCCCCTTATTGGTTTTATGACAGGAATGCTCGAAAAAGTACGGCATGCACAGTGCAGTACTGACATGAGATGGGGCTTATTATCACGGGGGATAAATCATGTTCCGTTTTCAGTTAGGCTATTTTCAGGGATTTATAATGGAGATTTCGCTCTGGCAACATCACGGACATTGTATGTTGTCGCAACACCAAAATATATAAATAGAGCTACCGTGTAGGGTGTTTTATGCGAGAACAATTCAAGGAATGTAAGCGTATTGTTATCAAAATTGGGACACATACGATTACTCAACATGATGGTACGATTGATCAGAAGCACTTGGAGCATTTAATCCAGCAGATTGTTCGTTTAAAGCAGGCTCAATCATTCAACCGTGATGTTGTTGTTGTTTCTTCAGGTGCTGTTGGCGCTGGCATGATGCTCCTGAACATGAATAAACGGCCGCGTATTCTTGCCGAGTTACAGGCCTGTGCTGCGGTTGGTCAAGGCCACCTGATGCATCTGTACGAAATGGAATTTCAGCGCGCAGGTATGCATACTGCACAACTCTTACTAGCTGAAGAGGATTTTACGAATAGAGAACGTTACCTTAATTTCAGGAATACATTACAAGCTCTTTTTGCCCGTCAGGTTATTCCTGTTGTGAATGAAAACGATCCGGTTGCAACCCATGAACTGAAGCTTGGTGATAATGATACCTTAGCAGCTTATGTAGCAACCAATATCAATGCTGATCTTCTGATTATGCTTTCTGATATTGAGGGCCTGTATGATCGTAACCCTAAGGAATTTCACCATGCCAAGCTTGTCCCGGAAGTATGTGAGTTAAATACTGAGGTAGAGAATTTTGCAGGGAAGAAAAAAACAAGCTTAGGTGTTGGCGGTATGAAGACCAAGATTAATGCTGCACGGATATGTATGCAATCTGGTGTTCATATGATTATTGCCAAAGGGAAACAACAGCAGATTATTACTGATATTGTCGCAGGAAAGGCCTTTGGTACGCTTTTTGTAGCCCAAAAGAAAATCGCAAGTCGAGAGCGATGGATTCTCTTCACGAAACCAAAGGGCGTCCTTATTATTGATGATGGTGCAAAAAATGCGCTTTTCCACCAAAAAAGTCTGCTTCCGTCGGGAATTAAAGATGTCAAGGGAACATTTCAGGTTGGTGATCTTGTCTCTCTCCAAACGAGTTCATTGATGAATTCAGAGAAGAAAGATGTTGTTATCGGTCAAGGATTGGTTGAATATGCTGTTCAGGATATTGTTAAAATTAAAGGAAAACAAACAAAAGAGATCCCACAGATTCTAGGATATGCTCCCTCTGATGCTATTGTCCGTAAAGAAAATCTTGTGCTTCATGATCCTCCAAAAAAATAGAATCCATAGATGAGGATAAGGTACTTTACGGTTAAACCAAGAAAACTATAGAAAACTGCAAGACGAAAAGGATATCTTACCATAGCTACGGTCGTGATGAGAATTGGTGAGGATAACGGCAAGAGATTAAAACCAAAAATTGCAATGTTCCCATACTTTTCAATTGCCCTCTTTAATTTTTCAGATTTTCTCTCTCCAATAACATGGTGGATGATGCTGTAACTAAAAAGATAACCTATGCCATAATCAATGAACTGTGCGACCATTGCCGTGCCTATTGCACCAATGAACAGAATAAAGGGATCATAGCCATAGCTAACATAGAAGGGAATAAGGACTTCAACCGGCATGTGGAGAAAGACCAGGTATCCTGCAAAATGAACAATAAAGAAGGAAGAGAGACTAGGCTCAATGCCTTGGATAAGTTGGCGTCCAATCGTTAAGGTAAGGAGTCCCGTGGTCATAATAATCATTACAATGCCAATCAGGACTTGTCTCTTCTTCATAGCTCTACCGTAGGTTATAAGCATATAAAGGTTTTCATTATTCACGCTCATCCAAAAATGGTTTCTAACTGAATAGAACTAGTGTTTGAAGGTTCGGAAACCAGTAAATACCATGACCATGCCATGCTCGTCTGCTGCATCGATTACCTCTTGATCACGGATAGATCCTCCCGGTTGGATGATAGCTTTTATTCCTGCCTTTGCAGCCTCATCAAGCCCATCACGGAAGGGAAAGAACGCATCAGAGGCCATAACTGAGGAACGTGCAAGATCTCCTGCTTTAAACGAAGCGATTTTCACTGCATCTACTCGTGACATCTGTCCCGCTCCTATACCTGTTGTTTGCAGTTCACCGTCCTTAAGCATCTGAGCATAGACAATGGCATTTGATTTTACCTGTTTACAGACTGACCATGCAAACATCATGGCCTTGCTTTGCGCATCATTGGGCTTTTGTTTGGTGACTACACGAAGACCTTCTTTCGTAAGTTTAGGAAACGTTCTTGTCTGGATAAGTATGCCACCAAGAACCTTTTTCATGTCAAAACCAGCAGTTGTACGAACAAGTTTTCCTGTTTCCAATAGACGGATGTTCTTTTTCTCTTGGAGAATGGCCAGTGCATCCTTTTGAAAGGCAGGACAAATAATGATCTCAAGAAATAATGGCTTGAGATATTCAGCAACAGCTTTGGTACAGTTTCTGTTTAATATCACAACACCACCAAAGGCTGACATACTATCAGAGCCCATTGCTAAGTGAATGGCCTGTTCAATAGAGGTAGCGCTAGCCACGCCACAGGGATTGGTATGTTTCAACACCGCTGCTGTTGGTGCGGTAAATTCCTTGATTAATTCAATGGCATCGTTAGCGTCTAAGATGTTATTGTAGGAAAGCCCCTTTCCATGAAGCTGTTTGGCATTTGCAATGCAAGGTTCAGGTATATTTTGTTCACGATAAAATGCTCCCTGTTGATAAGGGTTTTCTCCATAGCGCAAATGCTGAACCAAACTAAAATGGAGATCGAGCATAGAGGGAAAAATCTCTTTATTCTCGTTGTTTTGTGATGGTTGACAGCTTTGCTTGTCATGGCTGCTTTGCCCGCACATTTGCTGCAGATACGTACTAATGGCAGCATCATACAGAGAAACTCGCTGAAACACTTTAAACGCTAACTGCCTTCGCATTTCCTGAGGGACATTACCGTTACGCAATGCATCAGTAATCATGGTATAATCAGAAGGATCGCATACCACTATGACATCTGCATAGTTCTTTGCTGCTGCTCGGAGTAAGCTTGGACCTCCAACATCAATCTGCTCAATAGCCTCTGCTTCGGTTACCTTTGCATGAGCAATGGTCTCCTCAAAAGGATAAAGATTAACAACGACCATATCAATGAACGGGATCTTTGCCGTCTCCATTTGTTTGAGATGATCATTGTTAGCACGTTGGGCAAGGATACCAGCAAATACCTTTGGATGGAGAGTTTTTACTCGTCCGTCTAACATCTCAGGGAATTGTGTGTAGCTTGCAACATCAACAACAGGAAGCTTGTGCTTCTTGAGTAATGCAGCCGTACCTCCTGTGGAGACTATTTCAACACCTAAAGAAACCAACTGAGAAACAAACGCAACAATCCCTTCTTTATTGGAAACACTCACCAAAGCGCGTTTGATCATAACGTGCTGCTGGAGAGGGCTACTCCTATAAAAAGATTATGACAAATGCAAGAATATCGCTTTTTTCGAGATTCTCTTCGAGAGACAGAAGCGAAACATATATAAATAAGTAGATGCTCAGAGGATACAGAGTGTGCGCTGTATCACAAAAGAGGTGAATTGAATGATTTTCTTCCATAAAAAAAAGGGAAGTTTAAGCCTTTCTATTAATGCGGTTGTCGTTCTTGTATTGGCCATAGCCATGCTTGGTCTTGGGTTAGCATTTACCAAAGGGATGTTCTCTAAACTTCAGAGCAAACTTGAGATCCCTCCGCCGGATTATCCGGCAACTGCAGAGGATCCCCTTGTTGTTCCTCTCACGGTTATGCCCATCGAGCAAAATAAGGACACCGAATTCAGCTTCAACTTTTATAACACCCAGACAGATCCCTGTACTGACTGTTTTCCCGCTATTACCTGTGTGATAAATGCTGCTCCAACAAGTCTATTCATTACAGGACTACCACAAACCGTAACCGCTGCAACAGCAGCACAATTTAAGATTCTTGCCGCAGTTCCTTCAGGAACAGCTTCAGGAAAATATGCTTGTAAGATTGTGATGACCCCACAAGCTCAACTAACAAATGTATTCGCTCAGACCCAGTTCTTTATCCAGGTCAAATAGAGGTGATGCTCATGAAAAAACGATTAACCCGTCAGGAAGAGTTTGAAGTGATGAAACTCGTCCTGGATAAATTCCTCTGGATTGGTGTGTTAGTAATGCTCTTTGGCGCATACCAGATGACTGTTGGAGACTACAGTGTTACAAAAGGATTGAGCTTTGTTGTTGTCGGAGCGATTGTGCTTGTCCTGATGCTCATTCTCATTGTCCGAGAATATGAAGTGATCCAGTAATTAACTGTTGGAAAACAGGAAAACATAACCTCCTCAGTAAAATGATGCGTTCAAAAAAAGGGTTTGAATTTACCGTTACGTATCTTGTTATGCTGATTCTTGGCATTGCAGCGTTAATTTTTGGCATTTTGTTTGCTACTGATCTTTTTGGTAAAGCGCAACAAACAAAACTCCAGCTGGATGAACAGACTGAAAAACAAATAGAACAGCTCTTGCTGGATGGCTCACGGGTAGCTATTCCCTTGAATCAGAAAGAGGTCCAACGGAATGATCTTGTCACGTTTGGTATTGGTGTCCTCAATGTTCTGGGTAATCAAGAAACCTTTACGCTAAGCATTGAGCCAGGAGCAGGTTATCGTACCGATAAAACAACCATCTGTTCTCCCTGTCAAGCAGAAGCCCAGTCATGGATACAAAATGCCCAAAGAACGATAACCCTCAAGAACAACGAAGATTACACCTTTCTGGTAGGGTTTCTTGTGCCAAACGATGCCCAAGCAGGAACTTATATCTTCAATGTCAAGGTAGAAAACGGTATTGCACCACCCCAAGTCTATGGGACTGCAAAAATCTATGTTGAAGTAAGGTAAAAAATTACCAGGAAATAAGTGGTGATGAATCATTATCTTCGGGTGATTGAGGCTTTGGCAGGTCATCAGGCGGAAGCATTGCTGAGGAAGACATCATCTGTTCAGGCCATGGAAGTACCTTAAGGATAGCCTTAAATGATTCAAGATCAAGACTTGCACCACCTATTAAAAACCCGTCAATGTCTTTCTGGTCAAGTAATACCTTTGCATTCTCTGGCTTAACACTGCCGCCGTACAGAATCTTGATGGCCTTTCCAAGGGTAGGATCAAAATGTTCCTTGAGCAATTGACGGATATAGGCATGGACCTCTTGGGCTTGTTCAGGCGTTGCTGTTTTTCCTGTTCCAATGGCCCAGATTGGCTCATACGCAACAACAAGACGGTCAAGTTCTTCATGTTCAAGACTAGCAAGAATTTCTTTCAGCTGCATACTTACCTTTGCCTTGGTATACCGTTGTTCACGTTCCTGAAGAGTTTCACCAATGCAGACAATAGGGATTAATCCATGATTCAATGCAGCAAGAACCTTTTTCCGGACAGCATCGTTTGTTTCGCCAAAGAATTCCCGACGTTCAGAATGGCCGAGAATAACGTAGGTGCAGCCTAATGCCTGGAGCATGAGCGGAGAGATTTCGCCGGTATAAGCCCCAGCATCTTTGTAATGCATATGTTGTGCGCCAAGTGCAACGGTGCTTCCAACGTTCCCAAGAATAGTATTGCAGGACGCAAGTGCAGTAAATGAAGGACAGATAACAATGTCACGATCAGCTGTTTGTCCAACAACAGCAACCAAGTCTTTACAAAAAGCTGCTGCCTCTTCATGGGTCTTGTTCATCTTCCAATTCGCTACAAAGAGTGGTTTTTTTGTCATCATGGTATCACCTTAGCATCACCTTGATTTCAGGATTTTGGGGTATCGTGTTTTTTAGTCCTGAGTTCTCCATTGCCTTACATCCGTTCAGGAGCATCAATGGCTAACAAGGTAAGTCCATTCTGCAAGACCTGGCGGACTGCAGCAATGATCATTAAACGACGCAACTTTATTCCAGGAGGCGCTTTTAAGATTGGGCAGGAATGATAAAATTCATTACATTGCTGCGCAAGATCAAGTAAATAACGAGGGATTAAGGATAGCCGGTACGTGCTAATGGTATCTTCCACAATACCAGGGTAGCGGGCAAGGAGAGCAATAAGTTCTTTCTCCTGGGGAAGTTGCTCGGCAAAAGAGATTTCTTTCAGAATTTCTGGAGTTGCAGTAAACCTCGCCTTTCGAAGAATGGAGCAGATCCGTGCATGGGCATATTGGACATACGGTCCGGTTTCGCCCTCGAATGCAAGGGATTCCTCTGGATGGAAAAGGATATCCTTACTTGGATCATGCTTTAACAGGTAAAATCGTATTGCAGCCATGGCTATCTGCTGAGCACGAGCCTCGATATCAGTTGCACTTAAACGGGGATGTCGCTTTACGGTTTCTTGTTTTGCCAAGGTAACCATCTCAGCCACCAAATCATCAGCATCAACAACCGTTCCTTCGCGTGATTTCATCTTTCCCGTAGGTAAGTTAACCATACCATAAGAAAAGTGATAGCATTTATCAGCAAAGGGCATTCCGAGAAGACGTAACACCGTAAACAACACCTGAAAATGATGGTTTTGCTCATTGGCAACAACATAGATGCATTGATCGTAATGATAATCTTCATAACGTAGTTTTGCTACGTATAAATCCTGGGTAATATAGACAGCAGTTCCATTTGAACGAAGCAGGACTTTTTTACCATATCCCTGGCTATGTAAATCAACAACAATAGCCCCATCAGCCTCTTGACTAAAAATCCCTTTTTGTAATCCTTCTAAAACGATTTCCTTTCCGTGGAGATAGGTCTCACTCTCATAATATTCCTTGGCAAAGCGAACGCCAAATAATGCATATGTTTCCTGAAATCCAGCAAGTGCCCAGGTATTCATGTTTTTCCATAAGGCTATAACCGTAGGATCATGGGCTTCCCACTGTGCAAGCATGGCCTGTACTTCTTGTTCAAGTTCAGGATTATTCTTTGCTTCTTGAGCAAACTTAACATAATACTTTCCAACAAAATGATCAGATTTAAGCCCTGATTTTTCTGGAGAATCATCGTTTCCCCATTTTTTATATGCAAGCATTGATTTGCAGATATGCACCCCACGATCGTTATTAATGTTTACCGGAACAACCGTACAGCCACCAACTTCAAGAATATTTCCAAGAGCAACACCCAGAACCATATTCCTTACATGACCAAGGTGGAGCGGCTTATTGGTATTCGGTCCAACAAATTCAATAACAACCTTTTTTTTCAAGCTCTTTTTTCTGCCATAGTTCTCTTTTTCTTTCAGAATATGCTGCAACGTGTCTATTGCTTGGGTATGTTGATCAAGAAAGAAATTAACGTATGGCCCATGAGCTTCGATACGCTCAATGAGGGGAGAAGGTTTCAATTGTTTACTTAAGTCTTGGGCAATTTCTTGGGGAGATTTTTTCATTATTTTAGCTAAGGGAAAACAGGGAAATGCGTAATCTCCTAACTCCGGAGAAGGAGGAACCTCAAGGATTACTTCTCTATCTAGGTTTAATGATTTCTTTAGAAGGGTAATAATTTCCTCACGAAACAGATCGGCCATAAACTCCATAAAATAATGTTGATATAAAAAGGTTTGGAATTATAATAGAGGACAATAGTATTTACTATGTTTTTTCCTCTATTATATACTAGAAAACCTAACAAATAATATTAAAAATGTAGGTTTTCTATTATATGATGGTATTGTGATAGAATCTCATTCAAAAGAAGCAGATCTTAAAATTAAAGGATAGTATCCAAAACAGCGTGAGCGTTCTTCGTGCGCAAGGAATGTTCAATAAGTTTCCAGTGGCTTCCTGCATGAACCATGAGTTGGGTCTTGAGAAGCTCTTTTTCCTGATGGCTGATACGAGCAAACTGGTCTGCTGAGATTAACCCATACGGATAACCTGGAAAAATAGCATCTCGAGCATTTTGGGCAAGTCCAGCAACGACTTTTGCAAGGTCACAATGCTCATCATGGATACTTTCAAACAAAAAAATATAGCGTGCAGTAGAGTGAAGCTTAACAAATGACAATAATGTCTTATCAGAATAGTCCTGACGTACGGCAAGAGGAGTATAGTACCATATCCCCTCAGCAGGTGCATGTTGTTGCAGGAGTGGAACAATAGATGTTCCTTTCTTGGTGATGATTGAATTTGTTTTACATAGTCCGCACAAAAGTATCTGCTTACTGGTAGCTTCATGAGAGAGTGTTTCAAATACCTTTTGCTCTTCACGATGAGTGATCTGTAGTGAACCATCAAGAACAAGGATAGCACCTGGATCGCTTTGCTGAACCATAAACTGAGCCATACGAAGTTCTAATATTCTTCTGATGAGTTCTCCGATTTTATTTAATGCGACGCGTTGTTGTCCAAGGCGTAATGATTCATCCATCGCATCAATAAGGAACTGTTGAGGAACGGAAAACAATGACTTTTCTGAGGCATATAGTTTTACTTTAAAATAGACATGATCCTTTTGGGTAAGAGGAGAAATCATACATAACCAATTACTGCGGTAAAAGGCAACTCGTTTATTGTTCTTCACCATGACTGCAGCTGTCCGTAACTGCTGTAACGAAAAACAGGATGATTCAAGAATTTCAGCATTTCCACCATCAACAAAAAGGAAGGTAAGGTTAAGCGAAGTGTTGGGAGAGTAAGGTTGGATGTGGTGAAAATTTGCTGCAGCAAAAGGAAAAGTGGTGTAGCCAGCTTCAGAGAATATAACTTCATGAGCTTCATTGGCACTATTTTTTGCACTCTCTTCCAGCTCTTCGGTATTAACCCGAAGATGGGCAATGAGATCCCCAAGAATGTCCTGCATAAAAAGAAGAAAAGTATCATGGTATAAAAAGATAACGCAAGAATTATATAATCCTACCTCAATAGGAAGAACGATGGAAAAAAAAGAGGAGAAAAATGAAGTCGTGGGATGGCTCCGAGACCATAAACTCTTGATTGGTTTAGGAATTAGTTTGCTTATTCTTCTCTTATTCATTAGTGCAAAAGGCTGGCTGTATTTTCAGTTTATTTTAGGGAATGATATCATCATTAAAGTTACTACAGACAAGGATTATATAACACTCTTGCACGGAGAAGAAGACAATATTACCTTTACCGTTAATGCAAAAGCAAATACGTTCTGTAAAGCGATATGTTTCGTTCAATTTGAAGATCTAAGTACAGAAACCTCTAACGTTCCAGAAAACTTCAGCGTACAAGCAGGCATACCCGTAACTAAAACCTATGGCATTCAAACGCCTCTGTATGGTGAAGGGTATCTTCTCTATCGCTTTGATATAACCTGCCAGGGAAAGCAAAGTGCGCTTTGCCATACCAAAGAAGAAGACACAACCAGAAATGTTCTCGTGTTAGTCTCCTATGAACGTACTGTATCTGAGGATATTCTTCGAGAAAAGCTTTTTCCAGAACTGAATGAACTTGCACAAACCATGACAACAACGACCAATACACTTACCGAAAGTAACCGAATACGTGTGCTCGTTGATCCATATATTATAACGGACGAATTTCAAATATCGCTCAACCTGTTACAAAGGAATGTTACCGAACAAATCAGTAAACTAGAACATTTAGAGCAAGTGTGGCGCGCAGAAAGATATCAAAGCGTCAAAGACGAATATGTTTCGTTTATTCCCACTGCAAGCCTCTATGCCCAGCAAGCAGAGGAGATGTTCAATAATCTCACCAGTATGGTTGCTGAATATAATGAGGTTATAAAAAAACTCAATCAGAGCCACCACTGGCTTGAAGAACTTCAGCAGCTATATCTCTTAGATGATGAACAAGCACAAGAGATTAAGCAGGAAACTGAGGATTTTTCGTCAGTGCAACAATTTGTTAGTCAACGCACTTCACGTGAACAAAAACAGGTTGTTGTTGACTATATATTTAATAACACACAGAACAGTTATGAAGCGATACCAAGTGCAATCCAGTATGAAACCATGACAAAGATCATTCAGAGCGATGTTGATTATGAGTTGGCTTGTCGTTTGAATATCAATTGTGAAAAACCGTCATTACAATCATCAATAAGTAAATGGGAAAACCAAACATCGGTTGATGCTGAAAAAACCTGTAACGATATGGCGGAGTTGCATAGATTCTATGAAGAGATCTATAATTCCTCGATAAATGGAGAAGGAGAAAATGGAGAAGGAATAATTGAAGTAGATAAAACAAAGAGCACCGCGATAGATACCCTTCTGCTCTTTCAGAATACAAAAAAGGAAATCTTGCAGGACTATCTCGAGGGATTACCTCTCGATGCGCCGGACAGTCTCGCACTCAAAGAAATTATTCTAACAGAAATAAATACTACCGAGATTGCTCTCGCAAATATACTGGCTCAAGAGAATACAACAAATATGACCAACACAACAATAGAAGAATTATTGATGAGAAATCAACCTGCAGCGTGTGAGGA
The DNA here is from genome assembly GCA_016187565.1 of Candidatus Woesearchaeota archaeon. Classification (NCBI taxonomy): domain Archaea; kingdom Nanobdellati; phylum Candidatus Woesearchaeota; species Candidatus Woesearchaeota archaeon. Next base: position 114,501 of record JACPJR010000014.1, on the reverse strand, counting down.
GGTTACAACAAAACTTCCTGCGTTAGGACCACAACCAGAAAACATACTTGTAGTACCTGAAAGACTTGGTCCACTGTTGAACATCTCTTTTTCACTTTCATCGGCGCAATGTTGTGTATTTAAGCAATGCAATCCGTGCTGTAATGATCCTAGCTGTCAAAATGATCCAGAAACATTCCCTCTTGTTTTCTTGCATGGACATGCATTAAGCGCAGAGACAGCAGCAGATTACAGCCTTGATATCTTTAACGATCTGCAAAAAGAACTTGAGCAAGAAGGATACATTAACGGAGGAGCAATATCACTCACCACTTCTTCCTCTGAAGCGATTCCACCACTCAGCGTCTTTAATGTTCCCGTAACACTGAAAGCAAGTTACTATCTTGATCTTTTTCAGGAACAAGAGGACTATGTCATTGTTCAGACAAAGAGCGAGAATATTGATACCTATGCGATTCGCCTCAAAGAACTTATTGATACCATTCAACAGCGTACAGGAAAACCAAAGATAGTTATTATCGCACACAGTATGGGAGGTCTTGTTGCTCGACGGTATCTCCAGATCTTTGGTACTGATGCTGTTGCAAAGCTCATCGTAGTAGGCACACCGAACAAAGGAATTAAAGGAGATGTTGCAAAGTACTGTACGGTGTTTGGAGGAGAACTTGAATGCCGTGATATGAATGCCAATAGTTTATTTATGAACAAGCTTAATCGAGAAGAAATACCTACAATTCCCATCTATAATATTGTTGGTACTGGCTGTGATATGGATGGGCAACAAGGAGATGGCATCGTCCTTCAAGAAGATGCCCTGCTCGAAGGTGCACATACCACACTCATTAATGGCACGTGCGAACGATTCAAACTGTTGCATACCGAACTTCTCAATACTGCACGTTATCCTGAAGTATACACCGCTATTAAAAAAGCACTTGAGTGACAAGAATTTAAAGCAAAGGACATAAAGTTACGGTTATTAGTGTCCTCTGCTATAACAATTAACTTTTGTATAATAGAGGACAATAGTATTTAATATGTTTTTTCCTCTATTATATACTAGAAAACCTAACAAATAATATTAAAAATTTAGGTTTTCTATTATAGTATAAAGCCGTAATAAGGTATCTAGCCAAACCCGTATCTGAGCGAAACCTTTATGTATTCTTGCGTGTTTTTATTTTCAAGATGACAGGACTGCAGATGACAACCTTACAACAGATAGTAGTATTCTTAGATAAAGAGTTGCACGTAAAAGACCTTCAAGAAGGAGCGATCAATGGATTACAGGTTGAGGGAAGACAAAACATCAAGAAAATAGCAATTGCCGTCGATGCAAGTCTTGAAACCTTTACCAAGGCTCAGCAAAACAACAGTGATATGCTTATAGTACACCATGGTCTATTCTGGGGAGGTGTACAGCCGATTACTGGGCTGTTATACAAAAGATTACGTTTTCTTATAAAAAACGAAATGAGCTTGTATGCTGCCCACCTTCCTCTTGATTGCCATCGTTCCTATGGAAATAATGCCCAGATGGCAAAACTCCTTGGATTAAAGCAGATCAAACCGTTTGGGAATTACAAAGGAAGTATCTGGGGTGTACAGGGAACATTAAAGCACGAGCTCTCTTTTGAACAGTTGATGAAACTCATCAAGAAAAAGCTAGCATCTACGCCAACATCCTATACGTTTGGTAACAAAAGAGTAAAAAAAATAGGTATTGTCTCAGGAAGTGGGGCATTTGCTCTTTCAGAAACTGCAGAAAATAATCTTGACGTATTGCTTACCGGAGAAGTACTGCATCACCATTATCATGAGATAAAAGAGAGAAAAATAAATGTTGTCTCTCTCGGCCATTATGCTTCAGAACGCTTTGGAGTTTTGGCGTTAGCAAAGCTCCTGCAAAAACGCTTTAACATAGAAACTATTTTTATTGACGTCCGTACCGGACTTTAGGAGTGATAAGAAATGAGCCAGACAGCCTACACCACCGGAGATTGGGTAACGATTACGTTGGAGAACACAACCCTCACAGGAAGATTGATGCCACAAGAATCATCATCGTTCATTGTTGTAAAGTTGAAAGACGGGTATAATATCGGGATCAACAAACAAAAGATTAAATCGATAACCAAAGCACAGCTTCCTGAAAAAAAAGAGACTGAGAAAAAAAGCCCTGAAAAGAATACATCGAAAAGTTCTTCAAAAAAAATAAAAGCAGAAACCCAAACAAAACAAAAAAAGAAAGAGCAAGGAGAGAAACCGACGGTTACAATCCTCCATGTTGGTGGCACCATTGCCTCAAAGGTTGACTATGTTACTGGAGGAGTAAAACCACAATTTACCTCTGAAGAGATTATTGCCATGTTTCCTGAATTAAAAGAATTTGCCAATATCCGCTCACGACTTATTTGTAATATTTGGTCTCAAGATATGCGATTTGTGCATTACAATTTACTTGCAAAAGCTGTTGCAGAAGAAATTGAGAACGGGGCTGAGGGAATCATCATCAGTCAAGGAACCGATACCTTACACTATACTAGTGCAGCACTTGCCTTTGCTCTCGAAGACCTTGGAAAACCAGTGATTATCGTTGGAGCACAACGGAGTTCTGACCGAGGAAGTACGGATGCAGCACTGAACATGACGAATGCGGTCTTCTTTATTACTCATACTGATTTTGGAGAGGTTGGCATCTGTATGCATGAAAAAAGTGATGATGAAAATTGTTTGATCTTACCCGCAACAAAAACACGCAAGATGCATACCTCTCGGAGAGATGCCTTTAAGCCTATTAATACCTCCCCCTGGGCACGGGTTAACTATGTAACCAAACAGATCGACTATTATGCTACACACTATGGAAAAAAAGCTACTCGGAAAGTAACAGTAAAACCATTTAAGGAAGATCTTAAGGTTGCTATTCTAAAAATGCACACCCATATGTACGCTGAACAATTTCTCTTTTACAAAGATTATGATGGCCTGGTCATTGAATCAACGGGATTGGGTTGTCTTCCCATAACCCAAAAGGATGCAACAACAGCAGAATCAGGAAAGATCTATGAAGCGCTGAAAACGCTAACGCAACGTGGCGTCATTATTGTCGAGGCTGCACAAACTATTTTTGGAAGAATTGTTCTGAACGTGTATGACGACCAGCGCAATGCGCAAGCAATCGGAATTCTAGGGAATTATTCTGATATGACTGCTGAAACAACCTTCCTGAAGCTTGCCTGGCTACTCAGCAATTATCCAAAAACAGAAGTAAAAAAGCGTATGATGGAAAATCTCCGTGGCGAGCTTACGGAAAAAAGTGTTCAGACGGCGTATCCTTTCACTAGGGAGTATTACTAGTATTTTTGTTGTAGGACTTTCTCATCATTGAAAAGAAAGTTATTTAAAAGAGAACTGACAAAAAAATTCCTTAGAATCAAAAACTTAACTAACCCGTACACTGCATGAACAGGGGAATTTATTGGCTGCTCGTCGCATTGCTTCTCGTGCAGCTTCAAGATGTTGTTTTTCACAGCGTAATAAAATCAAGGTTTGACCTCTCTTCACCTGAGCTGCAGATCCAATAGGCTTTCCAAAGCTTAATTTCATTCCTGTGCTCATACGGTCTGCACCTGCACCGGATGCGAGAGGGTTTTCACGAAGAATATGATGAGGATAGATCATAATTTTCATATGATAGTTTCCTTTACCCATTATTTTCTCCAAATAACGGTTACTCGACTGTCGGGCAGACTCAATAGCATTATGGCGAATTTGCAGAGCGGTCTTTGCAACGAGCTCTAATCGAGTACTAAAATGTTGATCTACGGTTCCCATTTCATAACGAACGACTTTACTGGCCGGACTAGCACGGATATAACTTTTTTCCCGATATTTTGATTTTCTGGTGTACGGACGTTCTAAGCGTCTATATGAACAAAATTTTCTGAGCTTTGCCATCTTCTATCAAAAGAGTGGAAATATGGGTTATTTATAAAACTTTCTTCAGAAAGGCTTAAATAGAAGTCTCTTCAGACCACCTTTCAGATGGATTATGCCTGAACTCAATTTTTGTCCATTTTGCGACACACCGGCACATAAAATAATCGGCTATAAAGAAAATCATTATTTCTGCAGGACCTGTAATGCCTTTTTCCAGCTACAGGAAGAAGAAATGGCCTGTCCCAAGTGTAAGTCAAAGAAGATAGAAGACTCTGACTTCCCAACACCGACAGGAGAGCTTGTTTTTCAGTGCCAACGCTGTAAAAAACTCTTTCCACTCAGTGAATTTCTCTCAACACAACAGGCAAAGAAAAAGTGATAACTTAGGAAGCCTCAAATTCAACCCATTTATACTTCCGTAAGCGTACTCCTCTCTTTTGCAGAATAGAAACTTCACAAATGTTCTTGTTGAGCAAGTACTGGAATGCTCGAAACGTCATATCTTGTCTGGACTGCATCCGCAGACCCAAGACGAACGGATATTTAAAGCTTTTTATAAAGATTATAAACATACGAGGAAAGATGAAGAAAAGCAAAACAGGAACTTTTTTATAACGTAAGAAGCTCCATACCTTATGGAAAGAGTTGTCTTTAAGCCCGCATTTATTGAACGATATCAACAATTAACAGACTATCCTCTCTTTGAAGAGTATTCTCGGCGGTTCTTACGACGTTCTCTTCGGGTAAATACGCTCAAAAGATCCATCGCAGAAGTAAAAGATAGATTGCAAAAAGAATGGAGCTTAACACCTATTCCTTGGTGTGCTGATGGATTCTGGATTGACCACAAAGGAAAAGGGGAAGAGTATCGACGCGACATTGGCAATACGGTAGAACACCAATTAGGCTATATATACATCCAGGAAGCAGCCAGTATGATTCCTCCAGTGGTTCTGCAACCGACCAAAGGAGACGTTGTACTTGATGTCTGTGCATCTCCAGGATCAAAAACATCGCAGATAGCCGCAATGATGGAAAATACCGGAGTAATTATAGCAAACGATGTGAGTGGGGAACGACTCAAAGCACTGGGAATTAATATCCAACGAATGGGGATTACGAATACCGTCATTACGCTGAATAATGGCATGCGATTTCCTCAGCTCATGTTCGATAAAATACTTCTCGATGCGCCATGTTCAGGAACAGGAGCTATACGGAAGAGTTTTAAAATTCTCACCATGTGGAATCCCGGGATGGTCAAACGGCTTGCACGAGTCCAGCAAAAACTCTTGGAACGGGCATTTGCACTTCTTCATGACAATGGGGTTCTAGTCTACAGTACCTGTTCGTGTGAACCCGAGGAGAATGAAGGGGTCATTGATACCTTTTTGACAAACCATCTTGATGCAATGCTTGAGGAAATTACCCTCCCGCTCAAAACAAGTCCTGCTATCATGGAGTTTGAAGGAAAAACCTACACATCTAAGGTAGAGAAATGCTTGCGCATCTGGCCCCAGGATAATGACACTGAAGGGTTCTTTGTGACTAAAATAAGAAAACGATAGCTCTCATTCACCAATAATTTTCTTCTGCTGTGAACTCCATACCTTGTTTGGTGTCTTTTTAACCCATGCCGCATACTCATCAATAAACTTGAGTCGCTGCTTAAAATTTTCCTTCTTAAAAGCTTCCATTTCTTCAGCAGTAATTGTTGGAATTTTCATGGTAGATATTGAAGAGCACGTTTTGGTATATTAAGGTTGCGAAGACATTGATCAAGCAGATCTTTATCAAGAAATTCCTCGAAAATATTGTAGAGATAACGAGCATCCTCGATGTCCTTCTCGCTTCCGAGAGACAATTTAAAAGCGATCTGCATCTCAATTGATGAAATATAAAGGGGGTTATTGTTTACCAGAGTTTTCTTTTTTTGACTGAGAGTCCAACGATCAATATCAGTTTTGGGGAATTTAAGTTCCATATTTGGGATAAATGCATGAAGAAAAGAAAAACGAAGAGCGTATCCTTCTTGGAGATACTCCTCATATGCACGCTTAGGATTATCAGTCTGCAAACAAATAAAAAACTCTTTAAGCTTTTCCCATAGACAGCTAAACGCAGCAAAGCTCATCTTTTCGATAAAAATGTCAACATCCTCAGAAGCCCTATTTCTCCCAAAAAGGATAGCAACGTAGCCTGAGACAATGACATAGTGAATCTTTTGCTTGTTCAAGATATCAGTAAAGGAAATGACAAATCGATCTAAAGCATTAAGTTCTTTGGTAAAAGCAATCTGCTTGGAAGAATAATCTATTTCCATGAAAAGCAAGAATCTTCTGACCTATATAATAATTTCGTGCTTTTCTTCATTGCTAAATTTCGTTCATGATAAGAGCTTTTGTATTTTTGGAATAAGACTTTTTGCTAACAGAATAGCCTGCTGAGCATCTACCGGATCACAATCTCCTCCATAGTACTTAATGCTATTTCGTATCTTTCGAAAACGATCAAACTCAGACACTTCTTGCTGGCTAAATCCTTTCTTTAGAAGATAAACAATCGATGCCTCATGTGAGTAAGACTTAAAGCCTTCTTCATAAAGGACTGCATCTGCAGCCTCTCTCATTGCTTCATAAGCATTCTCAAGAACATACTTTGGTTTTTCGCGTCCCCATAGATTCGTCGCAAGGGCAAACCGTTCGCAACTTTCCTTGAAGGTAGCTTTTGATAAATGTGCGTCAGGTTTCTGTTTTTTTACACTTCCATTTTTTAGATAATAGGCAAAATCTCTCACCAAAATCCCTCTAGGACAATCCCATTTGCAAGGTTTGCTTTAAACTCTTCACTCAGCTTCATAAGATCAATCTCATGGATACTCATGGGGCGATGGAGCTGCTTCTGGTAGTCCTCAAGAGGCAATTGCAACTGTTTGTGGGTCATTACCGCAATGTCAATATCGCTCAACTCTGTATCATCTCCCCGAGCATAGCTTCCAAAGAGAACAATAGCTTTGGGATGATTATAGCGTTCAGTAAGGTCATCAACAATACCCGAACTATATATTTGTTGCAGGTTATATAAACGCTTATACCGAATAAAAGTAATGTTTTCCCTATTTGCCCTAACAATCGTAAGTGCTTTGCCCTTTATCTTGATAACCAGTTTGTCCTTTGCCAGCATATCCGTAACTGAAACGATAGTTGGCATTGAGAGTTTAAGACGGCGTGAGAGCTCTCTGAGGTAAAATTCTGTGGTGGGATTTTCAAAAAAGATACTAAGTACTATTTGATTAGTAGATTTTTCTATCATTTGGTAGATTAAAATGACGAGTGGTATATAAATCTACTGTTATTCCTCAGCACAATGGTCCCACATAAACCAAAACCATTTTTTGTAACCTTCAACGAGCTTTCTACTGATGAGAACAAACTGAACCATATCATCGTCAAGATGGTTTATTGTTAAGCCAGTAAAGGTTACGATCCTATCACCAAAAAAATCAATCGCACAGTTTGTTGAACTCTGGGGAGGGAGAAAACGCGCCTCATGCAGATGCTCAGGAACAGGACTTTCTATGCCTTTTCCAACATGGTGTTTCATCTCATAATCGAACAAGTGATAACAATGAATGCCTTTCTCCCTCAATTCTCGATAGAAGCGAACTCTGAACGCCCGTAATCGAGGGTCAAACCAGCCACCCTTTGCACCAATACAATAGAAATCCTCACCCACATCAAGGATGTCCTGCATGTAGTTACGGAATCCCTTAACCCCTCGGTAGATATAGGCCTGTTCCTTTTGAGGCAAGGTATGGTAACGCAGTTTAAGGTCAGGCAAAACCTTTGTCAAGTTGTCTTCTTTCTCCTTAAGGATGATGAGGAGTCGTTGGGGATCAGTTGCCCGATAATTCCCCTCACCTTTCTCAATAGCAAGCGAGACAAGCCCCTTATCCGTAAGTTTAACTAAAGAATCATACACATTCCGTCGATGAACTTGTGCCTTTGTTGAGATTGTCTGAACAGAGGCCTCACCAAGCTGGAGGAGTGCTTCATACACTCGTGCTTCATTCGGGCTTAAGCCAATATCTCGAAGGATTGATTCGTACATTCTTTTCAACTCCCATAATAAGAACTTTTCTTAAATCCCAGTTCTTTACGCTTATCATCGTAATGCTTATGTCGTAGTTCTTCGGCATTCATCCAGAATCTCCTCATAGGTTTGTTGATAGATTTTCAGATGGTCATGGAGAGGGATCGTTTGCATATCTTTTTTGAGAGTATTTTAAAATGAGATTTTACAATTAAATTATATCTTTTTTAATGAATTAATCTCTCAGGGGTTTGCTCAGAATTTGATTCAATGAACAGTTATTTAAGAATGTTTCTTTTTTGGTGGTATTTACCACCACAAGAATTAATAAAGAAGTTCGTTCTTACTAAAGAGTAGATTTTGCCACTATAAGGTGATTACAAGATAAACCGTGACGAACCATAGGTGAACCATCATGAATTGGAGAGAGATTGTCGAGATGTTTGAAGAAGAGAAAGTAGAGGTACATTACGAATAGGAGGATGAAAACCATGAACCAAACAATGAAAAAAGGACTTTATACTGCAGGAATGCTCAGCGCACTAGCAGGACCTGCACAGGCAGAAATGTATGACGGCCAGAGAGCGCCGACAAGAACCCATGCAGACCAGCGGATAGCTATTACGCCAGCAGGAACGAGCTATAAGCCAATCCTCAAGTATTTTGGGGATGATCTGTTTGCAGCAATTGCTCTTCCAACACAGAACGGAGAATTAACAGCAGTTGGTGGTGGCCTTGGACTTTTAATCGATGATGCACTTCCTCAACATTGGACAGCCAATGCCCAAGTTGGCTTTGGAGTTTCGCTGCATGATTCTGGTGTTGGACTTGAGCCAACCGTTTATATGACCGGGGATTACGGTAGAGTAACTGTTGATCCACGAGTGTGGGGTAGCGTTGGGGTAAATGGGAATGAGGTAGCCTATAATGGGTCAGGAGTAGGCTTAACCCTCGGAGTAGGACTTGCTGATCGAGTACGAGGAGCAGTTGATTTTGTCCGAAATCCAGACGGAACAACGAACACAACCGGAACCTTACAGACGGTGATTGAACCAGGACGGCAGGTACTAGAAACATCGATTGGCAAGGGACAGGTTGGTTTACGTTATGTCTTCCACATTGGTAATCATAAGCCGAAGTGAAAGGAGGCGATGTTTTTTCGGATTTTTATTGAAAAGACTTATTACCTTGTGTTGATTCATAACATTTGTCTCAAAAAAACAGTCTAACAGGTACATTTATATACCAATGAGTATTTATCGGTATTTATGAGTACCCAAATAAGTCTAAAATTGTCTGAAAAAATGTTTAACGCAGCCAAAACAGTTGCAGAAGTTAGAGGATTTGATAGCTTACAAGATTTTATTAGAGAAACAATGAGAGAAAAACTGTTTGAGGAAGAAAACGAACTCATTGGAGGTTTGTTTACCTCCAAAGCAAGCGAAAAATCATTGGCAAAGAACTGGCTCTCAGCAGAAGAGGATACTGCATGGAAACATTTACAAAAGGAGATATAGTGATTTTTCCTTTTCCGTATACTGATTTAAGCGAAAGGAAAGTAAGGCCCTGCTTGGTTATCTCTGATGAAATGGATGAAGATGTTATCCTTTGTCAAATAACCTCTCAAAAAGTTAAAAGAGATACATATGCGGTAGAAATTAAAGCAGGTGAAACACGTGAAGGCTCACTCGCTATCGATAGTTTTGTTAGATGCAACATGATTTTCACTGCAAGCAAACAGCAAATAATCAAAAGGATTTGTAAAATAAATGAGGGTAAATATTCCCAAATAATATCCACGATCTCAAAAATAATAAAATAACTTCTTCTCATCCAACGTCGGTAATTTTATTGAGATGTACGTACACTAATCAGTAATGAGTACTTATATCTAGATTTACTCATTAGTAATTAGTAGATGGGGCACGGGGGGAAGTGCCACCGTTGAGTGACAAAAAGGGAAACCTTTATATAGGAAAGCAATTCTCCCTACACAACCTGCAAAGGTACATCAAGTAAAACAGTTGAATTGGGAGTGATACTATGCAACATATACGTGTCTATCAAAAGCTTATAGAAGGACATCCAGATGAAAGCAGCCAATCTCAACCGCTTGTCGGAAGCTTGGTAATACAACTACCACTATCAGCGAGAAAAAGCCGTTTTGATAACATCCCAGAAATTCACACCGCAAACACGTCTGGATTGATGGCCACATTAGACACATTATTAGAACAATACCCAGATGCGCAGGTGATAAATGGGCCTAGCGCTGCATCAGGAATACCGACGCTTATCACTTTCCGAGTTTCAAAACAACCCGCTAACAATTTCTACTTCCCATGGAAAGCTGACGGAACAGGAGATGTTGTTGTAGGTAATTATCTCTCTGGAGTAGGATATACGAGTGATACCATCGCGGGAATCTATGGACCAATTACGAGAGTAAGCATGGATCCTCTTCCCGAAAATCTTTTTAATGACCTTGTTCCTCGGGAAAGACGCCACAGAGCCAACCCATTTCTTCGTTATTAAGTCAGTAAACTAAACCAACAGGTGAAAAACAATGCAACTAAACCAGATTGTAAATGGATTAATTGGAGCTGGATTTGCTCTTGCTCCGCTCAACGCACAGGCGCAGACACAAACTGCTCCTCATTACGCAAAAGGTTCAGAGCAGTACTTGCTCATTGGAAAAGTAACCAATGACGCCCTTAGCTCAGGAATTCCTCCTACTTCTTCCAAGATAAGAACTTTTAACATTGATGGGAATGGAATTGATCTGAATGAAGAAGTAAGAGAAGGTCCCTGTTATGCACGTATCTTTACTACCCCGAATGATACCCTTCAAGTAGGAGTCTATGACTTCGATAAGAACCGTACCCTTTCAGTTGGAGATGTGGTGATGGTAGGAGAACCTGGAATTGGAACAAGATTAGATGCGTTTCATCCATCATACATTGCTACCAACAATGGATTAACCATAATCCCTTCAGTCTCAGATATGATGTACTGGGGAACTGTAGTAGACAGTACCTCCCAGAAAAGTGATACCGACGCTCCTAGTAAAGATTTAGAGGCTCAATTTGCACGTAGAACATATCAGAGCTCTCAAGAACAACTCGACAGACTATGGCAAGGGACACAAATGATAATATTAAGACCAGTGAAACAATGAAACTAAACAATCTTGTCAATGGATTAATTGGAATGTATGTAGCTCTTACACCAAGTAACGCACAGACGCAGACTGGTGATCAAGTGAATGCACCGATGCAAGCACCAACCACCTACGCGGCTACCTCGTCTGAATACCAGACCCTTCAAAAAGCAGCTAGAGTGGCATTTCAATCAGGGGAAGACAGTCAGTATATGGTTTGGACTAAAGAAGGAATTAAAGAAGGACTGACGTACCAGGCAAAATTTGCTGTTTCTCCGTCTAGTGATCTTGTTGTAAGAATCGATGATTTTGACCAAAACAGAACCCTCTCTACCGGAGATGAGATTACCATAGGTGTACCCAATAGTATCTCAAGCGATTTGAAGTACGATAATCCATGGTATAGGGTTACGAATAATGGTGTCGAGATTCATCCTGCAAATGGAATAACTATTGAGGATGTATACTCGAAAATGAGTATGGCCATACCTGGAGGACGAGAGGTACTAGATCAAAAACGAGATGCCGTGATTCTAAAGGTGGAAGACCTCATTGCTCGAGCAACCTACGACGTCTCTCAAGGACAAATACAAAAACTAGGGCAACATCTTCATGAGGCGTAGAAGTCCACCAACGGTTCAGAGATCAATAAAGGTAAGAGGTAAAACCATGAACAAAATACAACAGGCGCTTGGCATTGGAGCATTAGTCTTAGGGTTAAGTGGATGTGGCGGAGATACAGCACCTCAAGCAATGGATGCTACTACTCCAAAACCGCAAAGCGAAATTGAAAAACGGCTTCCTGGATATCACCTATTAAATACTGACAAACCCGTACCCTATACCTGCGAGTTAACAGACAGAATTGTTGATTATGGCACTAAGCATCCAGCGATTGGTTTATCACCTCTTCTTGAATATGGAAATTTGACAGGGTTTGGTGTTTACTTTAAAGTAGATGGTGGCGGATATACAGGAATGGAATGTGATATTTTAGCGTTAGCAGAAACACCAGTTGCGACATCGAACGGCAATAAATAAAATCAATTTGTACTCTTTACAAAACATACAGGTGAAAGCATGAGACTCAATACCCTTGTCAATGGACTAATTGCAGCATACATAACTGCTGCTCCGCTCAACGCACAGGCGCAGGCCCCTACAAGTTATGCAGCAGGTACGCCACAATACGCACTCATTGCAGAAGTAGCAGGTGACGCATTCAGATCAGGAAAGGCTACTCCTTACAAAGAAGGAACAAATAATCCTTACAAAGAAGGAACAAATAACCAAGGACGGAAAGAAGCAACACTCTACAGTCTTACTCTTGCTGCACCTAACGAGACTATGCAAGTAGAAGTCTATGACTGGGACAAAAACAGAACCCTCTCTTCGGGAGATTATATTGCAATGGGATCAAGTAATGGATTCAGTGATTTGAAGAACAGTAATCCGTGGTACAAGGTTACGAGAAATGGGTTTGAGATTCATCCTGCAGATCAGGAAACAAGCGGAAAATTATTCCTCATGGGCGTCTTTAAGGATTCAGAACCAGATGCACGAGAAGCCATGCGTCAACGGATAGAAGCCTCAACTGCTGAGAGAGCCTACAATGCCTCGCAAGCACAGCTTGGAAGATTAGAACAACTAAGAAACAATAGAGGAGGGAATTAACATGCCAGAACTTATTGCACCGCTTGAACAACTTATACAAGCAGGTGTACGGCTCTCACCAGCAGTCGAAGAAAGTGCGTCATACGTAAACCTCTGCGTAGGATTTGGTGCAATGGGAGAGTTCTTCAGAGAAAAAGGATACCATATTGGATTAGACCGCCAAGGCTGTGGAACTCTTGATGTTGCTTATGATGCAAAAGATACAGGAAAAGATTCAACTCACCCACGCGTAGTGCATCTACGAACGTGGAATGATGTAGGAGAGACCATCGTCGTCCTTAGTAACTGGGATAGATATGCAATTCATCACAGCCCTTCTTCACTTCCAGAAGAGGTTGTCTGTGAAACCGTTTCATTGGCAGATTATCTCTCCCGAGTAAAAGAACTTGATGCTGAACTAGGGTGAAACTAACTAACGGTAGTGGATCCCTAACCAAGAAAAAACAACACCGAGTGATTTTTATTTCCCAATACCTTTTTATATAACCCCTACATTCAAGTGATATGGTTGATGTAATCCTTGGCTGTCAGTGGGGTGATGAAGGCAAAGGAAAGATTGTAGACTATCTTTCTGAACAGTATGATATTATCGCACGCTTCCAGGGTGGAGCAAATGCAGGCCATACCATTATGGTCAATAATGAAACGTTTGTCTTTCATCTCATTCCTTCTGGAATATTACATAACGGAAAGACGTGCGTGATTGGCAATGGTGTTGTTCTTGATCCCATCACCCTTCTTGAGGAGATGTCGCAGCTCAAAGAAAAAGGAATAGTGATCGAGCGACGTTTGTTCGTGAGTGATCATGCCCATGTCATCATGCCCTATCACCGTGTTCTTGATGCTGTTCGTGAGTACCAACGAGGAAAGGAAAAGATTGGTACTACCGTAAGAGGCATCGGCCCTTGTTATGAAGACAAGGCAAGCCGGGCAGGTATTCTTGTTCAGGACTTGCTCAACAAAGAAGTCCTCGCGAAGAAGCTCAACCATCAGATTAAAGAAAAAGCGTTGCTCATACAAAACGTTTATGGTATCAACAGGCAGACGCTGCTTACCATTATGGAATCAGGTATCCAAGGAGTCAACTTTTCTTCATACTACCATCCCGATGAGGGTTTCAACCAAGAAAGGATGCTCAAGGATTTTTTAAACTACGGCAAGACATTACACGCTTACATTACCGACACCGGTCATCTGCTTCGTGAAGCAATTACCCAGAAAAAGAAAATCTTGGCTGAAGGTGCTCAGGGTACTCTTTTAGACGTAGACCATGGAACCTATCCCTATGTAACCTCCTCAAACCCTTCAGTGGGTTCAGTAATTACAGGATTAGGTATCCCACCGCAAGCAATTCAGAAGGTGTATGGGGTTGTCAAAGCCTATACAACCCGAGTCGGTGCAGGTCCCTTTCCAACCGAGCTAACTGACACTACAGGAAAACAACTCCAAGAGATAGGTCATGAATTTGGTGCTACCACCGGACGACCAAGGCGTTGTGGCTGGCTTGATATCGTTGCACTCCGCTATAGTGTCCAACTGAATGGTATTACAACACTTATTATCACCAAACTCGACGTGTTGAGCACACTCTCCACCATTAAGCTGGGCGTTGGGTATGAAGCCCACAAAAAAAGTATCGTTCATTTCCCGAATGACCAATCCCTATTGCAGGATGTTAAGGTAAACTATGTTGATGTTCCAGGATGGCAGTGTGATATCACGACACTTCATAACGTGCATGAGTTACCCAAACAAGCACAGGCATACCTCGAGAAGATCAGCCAGTTACTCCACGTAAAGATAGGCATAGTCTCTGTTGGTCCACAACGACAACAGACTCTACAGTAAACTCCAAAGTAAATCTTTTACGATTACAGCGCCGCTGTAGGCGGTGCGACGAAACTCATGAAAATCCGTTGGATTTTCAGGATCCTCGAAAACTAAGTTTCCGGGAAACCGGAAATTCAAAGAATTTCCCAGTTCACCGAAAATGCCATGCATTTTCGCGTGTTTACCAAAGTTTGATCAAATGGGTGTAACCTGAAGTTACACACCGCGGCCCGCGTGCTGCCAGTATAGCCGCGTCGGAGAGTTTCATGCTCTCCCTTGCGTGTCAACTGAGCGTAACCAGTTGGGCGCTGACGCAACGGGGCTTGCCCCCTCCGGGGTGTTGCGTAGGATTTGCTCAACGAGCAAATCCGTCAGCCGCCCTTGTGGTGGCGTGCAGTTTATGATTCACAGGTTTAGACAAGTATTCACTTCATACACAAGCTTTATATACTCCGTTCACTATTTATAAGACGAGAAAACCTAAGAAAATACAAGAAAACGAGGGTCAGATGTGTGGTATTATCGGAATTATTGGTCAAGAGAATGTTGCTCCTGAACTGTATGCAGGATTAATCATGCTCCAGCACCGAGGACAGGATGCAGCAGGGATTAACACCTGTACAGACTGTTTCCATTTAGAGAAAGGTCTAGGACTTGTCCAAGAAGTATTTACCGAACGGAAATTAAAGAACTTAAAAGGAACCATGGGTATTGGTCATGTTCGCTATCCAACTGCAGGTTATGCCCTGTCAGCGCAAGAGGCACAACCATTTATTCTGACGCATCCGTACGGTATCTCCATTGCCCATAATGGAAACTCGACTAATTATGGACAGTTACGAGATCTCCTTATCAACAAACTCCATAGGCAATTACAGTCCAGTTCTGATTCTGAAGCCATCCTTAATATTCTGGCAGAAGGACTTCTGGAACATGCAAAAAAAGAGTTCTCAGTTCAAAATTTCTACAAAGCAGTTGCCTATCTCTTCCAAAACGTCAAAGGCAGTTATTCGATGGTCGGGCTTATCGGAAATAAAGGACTCTATGCTGTCCGCGATCCTCATGGCATTCGACCCCTGATTTTAGGAAAAAAAACAGTGAATGGAAAAGAGAACTATATGTTTGCCTCAGAATCGTGTGCCTTGTCTGCACTTGGTTACAGTATTGTCAGGGATGTGGCTGCAGGAGAAGCATTTTTTATCGATAGAGAAGGTAATGTCCATCACAAACAGGTTGGCCCTAATAAGGGAACGCCATGCATTTTTGAGTATGTCTATTTCGCTCGTCCAGATTCAATCATTGACAAAATCAGTGTCTACAAAACAAGATTACGATTAGGAAAGGAACTAGCCAAAGTCGTTGCAAAGGCAAATGTTCCTATTGATGTTGTTGTTCCTGTACCAGACACTTCACGGGCATGCGCATTAGCACTGGCAGCAAAACTCAAGGTAAAGTATCGAGAAGGATTACTCAAAAACAGATATATTGGCAGGACATTCATTATGCACAGTCAAGAGCTCAGAGAGGTTTCAGTCAAGTTCAAACTAACGCCAGTAACCATTGAACTCAAAGGAAAAAGAGTACTTCTTGTTGATGATAGCATTGTTCGGGGAACTACCTCTAAACGGATTATTCAAATGGTGCGCAATGCTGGTGCAAGAAAAGTGTACTTTGCTTCAAGCTGTCCACCGATACGATATCCAGACGTCTATGGTATTGATATGCAAACAAGGAGAGAGTTTATTGCAAGAGATCATAGTATTGAAGAGATCAAAAAAATTATTGGTGCAGATGCACTCTTTTATCAGACCATGGAAGGGATGATCAAGGCATCTCGCGCAGGCAATCCGGCAATCAAAGCCTTCTGTACAGCCTGTTTTGATGGGAATTATCCAACAGGAGATGTAACGCCAGAGGTTCTCAAAGCCATTGAAGAACAACGGATACTGGCAAAGAGCTGTTAAGGATAAAGGTAAGGTGTTACCATGGTTCATGTATTACTGGTGGGAAACGGTGCACGAGAGCATGCTCTTGCAGAATGGATTACCCGAAGTCCTGATGCTACGTTATTTTCGTGGATGCATGCAAATAATCCAGGGATTATAGCTTGTTCTCAAAAATACATGCTGGGAAAGCTGGATGATTTTGATAAACTCAAAGAATTCATTGATGAGGTAATGCCAGAAATAGCGGTCATTGGTCCTGAAGCACCCTTAGCAGCAGGCATTGTTGATTTTCTGCACGGATTCCATATCAGATGCATTGGACCGACGCGTGTACTGGCACAGGTCGAAACCAGTAAATCGTTCTTGCGCGATTTGATGAAGAAGTATCAGATCAAGGGCTTGCCAGCATATAAGGTATTTTCTCATGATGCTGGACTTGAATTCTTTATGCAACAACTTTCCGGCATTGTTGTTAAGCCTGATGGATTAACTGGCGGAAAAGGAGTAAAGGTACAGGGCGATCACTTCCACGATATCCAAGAGGCTTTGGATTATTGTAAAGAGCTTTTTGCAAAACAGGAAACAGTCGTTGTTGAGGAGAAACTTGACGGAGAGGAATTTAGCCTACAATGTTTGACTGATGGAAAAACCGTGCTTGCAATGCCACCGGCACAAGATCATAAACGTGCATACAGCAATGACACTGGGCCCAACACCGGAGGCATGGGATCTTATTCATGTGCAGATCATCTCTTGCCTTTCCTGAAGAAAGAGCATATACAAGAGGCTGTGACCATTACCGAACAGGTTGCTCATGCATTAACCAAAGAGACTGGTGAACACTATAAAGGTATCCTGTATGGTGGTTTTATGCTCACCAATACCGGAGTAAAGCTCATCGAGTACAATGCTCGATTTGGCGATCCTGAAGCAATGAATGTATTGCCTATTATTAAAAACGACTTTGTGAAGGTTGCCGATGCTCTCACCAAAGGAAAATTAGATACGATTACCTTAGCATTTGCACAAAAAGCAACGGTTTGCAAATACCTTGTTCCTGAAGGGTATCCAACGCATCCAGTAAAAGGAGCAGTCATCGATATCTCTGCATGTGGAAAAAAAGCACGCAAATATTATGCCTCAGTTGACGAGCACAATGGAAAACTGATCATGAGCTCTTCGCGAGCAATTGCCATGGTTGGTATCGCTCCGAGTATTGAAGAAGCTGAAAAAATTGTCCAAGATGCTGTAAGCAAGGTAAAAGGAAAGGTGTTTTTCAGAGAAGATATTGGAACAAAAGAATTACTCAAGAAACGCGTCGATCATATGAACAAACTGTTGAAAGTGAAAACAAAAACAACAAAAGAATCAAAAGAGCCATGAACATCGACAAGGAAACACTACGCAAACATCTTCAAGAGCAAAGAAAATCCATTCCAATCTCACAAAGACACACAAAGAGTCAACAGATTAAAGATCTTCTTTTTGAACTCCCACAACTAAAGAAAGCTCACGATATTTTATTCTATGTTTCTTTCAAAAGTGAAGTAGAAACGCTGACGATGATCAGAGACATGCTTCGTCAAAAACAAAGAAAGATGTACGTACCTTTTATGCATCCTGAAAAAAGGGAGTTGGGAATTGCCCAGATTAAAAGTCTTAATGACTTAAAGCCAGGCAGCTACGACGTACTTGAACCAGAACTAGGAAGCCTTGACGAATGTGATCCGAGTGTTATTGATGTTGCGCTTATTCCTGGTCTTGGCTTTGACCGACACGGTTATCGTCTCGGCTATGGCAAGGGATATTATGATAAGTTCTTAGAGGATAAAGAATTTCTCAAGATAGGAGTAGCGTTTGCCTGCCAAATTCAGGAAAAGATTCCGGTTGATCCATGGGATGTGGCTATGGACATTCTTGTGACGGAAAAAGGCGTTATCAATGTAAAAAGCAAATCGAATCATCCCTAAAGCTCAAAATAAAATACTATCACCAACCTGAGAACAACTTTTTTGAACAACACCCTGGGGAAGCTCGATAACAAAGCTTGCTTTCTTTTTCGGCTTATAGAAATGCCATGGTGTAAAGTTTTCTTTTATTTCGACGATCTGTTTGTCTTTGTTTAAGAAAAGCACATCTATGGGAAAAGAAACAAAGCACATATGTAAGGGAACCAATTTTTCTTTTGTAAAGGGGAAAATAAGTGCTGTGTTTTGAAGCGGTTTTTGAAACATCAATCCCCGTGCCTTCTGCCAGGAAGTACGAGCATAGATTACGTTAGCAACAAGTGTTGTCTTTTTTGTCTGATTCTGAATCATACCATCAAAAAGGGACAAGATGTTTTTTAATGTTTCTAATGTTTACAGCAGCTTCATCCAAAAAAAGGGTTTGCAGCTAAAGATTTAAATATTCTAAAAGCTCATAAGAGTACATGGACTATGCAGTAGGTATTGATATTGGCGGAACAAAAATGTCTGGCGCTCTTCTGGATGCACAGGGACATGTCATTACCAAAATGCTTGTTCCCACCGAAGCAAGGAAAGGAGGAAATGAAATAATAGCGAACATTATCAGTTTCTCGAGAAGATTAAGAGCCACAAAAAAGATCAGAGGGATAGGTATTGGAACACCCGGGTTTGTCATGCCCAATGGAAAATTAGCGTCATGTTATAACATCCCAAGCCTGATGCATGTCCCTGTGCAAAAACATCTTTCCGAAAAAATAGGATTTCCAGTAATCATAGAAAACGATGCCAACTGTTTTGCTTTTGCTGAGAATAGGTTAGGAGCAGGAAAAAACACCAGACATATGCTCGGGGTTATTCAAGGAACAGGATATGGATTAGGGATCATTATCGATAAAAAAATCTATAAAGGTTTTCTCGGAGGGGCAGGTGAGCCAGGTCATATGCATATCAGTCCGTATGCAAAAAAAACATACCCAAAGGAGTCAACTATGGAGGATTGGATTTCTGGACCAAACCTTGTGAGGAGGTACAAAGCTCATGGTGGAAAAATAAAAGATCCTACTGTCTTTACCCTTGTCCAATCAAAAGATCCTCTTGCACGAACAGTATACCATGAAATGATCCACTATCTTGCGTGGAATTTAGCCTGTCTCACCAATATTCTGAATCCTGAACGCATTGTCATGGGCGGTGGTTTAAGTAACCTTTCCTACTACAAACAACTCAACAAGGAATTTCAACAATTAGTGTATCCTCCCCTAGGAAGATCAGTACGCATTGTAAAGAACAAGCTCGGTGATGATGCCGGTGTTATCGGTGCAGGCTTACTTGTCTTTGAAAAACATAAGTTACCGGTGATTGGGTAAAGGGGGGCTAAGGAGCTAATCATAAGCTCTTGATCTTTTATCTATCTTATCAACAAGAATTATGTTGTTATTCCAATCAATTTCATACAATACCCTATAATCTCCAATACGTATCCTGAAAGCCCTATCTTGTCCAATAATTTTTTTTGAGTCATGAATCACTGGATTATGTTTTAGCAATTCTATCTTTTCAATTATTCTTACAGCTAGCTGTTTGTCAGATCTTTTGAGAAATTTCTTGGACTTGTTTGAGAATTCAATAGTGAACATTATAGCCCAAGCTCTTTTTTTAGAGCAGATAGTGTTGTTGTCTTTCCTTCTTTAAGCTCTCTTCTAGCTTGCCTCATAGCAATCCTGTCATCATCTGACAATATTGAATCAATATCCACCATATGCTCCTTAATGTACCTTAAATCGTTCTTAATTTCTCTTAAATCTTCCGCCACTTCTCTAGTTATTGTTTCAGCCATACTATCTGCTAAATGTGACTGGGATATAAAAACATATCGATTTGGGATTTAATACGCTGTTGTTCGGGTGAGATGGTAGGGCTCATCGGTTGGTAGTTTTATCTGTCCTTCCAACCATACATAATCATTGACTTGACGAGAGGTTACACCGGTAATATCTGCTTTTATTAACTCTACTGCATGAATGGTATGTGCCCTTATCTCTACTTCCTCTTCGCTGTGTGCTGGAATTTCCTTTCCTACTCTAATGCTGCTTTGTAACTCAGCAGAATACGCTAAAATACCATAGCGCCGTAATACTTGAGGAAGTTTGTAATCTGCACAAGCAGTTAATCTATGGCTATTATCTAAGCTATCAAACAAATAATCCACATCAGATGCTAATAACTGTGCCCGCTTGCTAAACTCGACTTTTCTTCCTCCATAAATTGCCGAATCCTCAAAAGATGGAAAATGACCTACAAGTAAATCAACGAGGTGTAAAGCATCACCCTGCGATCTGTCAACAATGTATCTAAAATCACCTCTGAAACTTCTTTGGGTAACAGCGCCAACTTCCTTTAAAATATATAGCCGTTCGTCCAATAAGGGGATCTCAACATTCCCTCGCAAAATGTTTTCTAAATCCTCTCGCTGAATATTGGCTAAATAATCAGGATTAAAACAAACGCCATTTTCTCTTGCTCTTCCTAAACAAGCGATCATTGCCTTTGCACCATCATATTCCATTCCCTGATATACAACTCTCCATTTAGGAGTTCCCCAGTAACTAAAACTCATTGCGTTAAGCGTAAATAAAAAGCCAAGTTTTTCTTTTTCATCCAACTGATCTAAATCAAATGGAGAAACACATAACCAATGAGCGAGTCTTGTTCTATCAAAACTTCCCGCAAAATCTCTGACCTTATCCCTATTTACATGAACATGAGTTGCTTGTTTGCGTACGGGTTCTAAACTTTCGAGTCTATTTATTGTAACCACTAATAAATGGCTATAGGATAAGATATATAAAACATGTTAGCAGAAAACTTACACTAATAAAGTTTATATAGTACTAAACGTTTATTATGTAAATAATGGACAAAATAGACACCTATTTACTCAGAATCTTAATGCAAGATTCAAGAATTCCTCTTACCCAACTAGCAAAAAAACTGAAAGTTTCGCGGGAGGTTGCCACGTATCGCCTCAACCGATTAAAGAAAGAAGGTATCATTCTCGATTTTGTCACTGAAATAAATAGAGAGAAACTTGGTTTTGTTGGCGCTGCCGTTTTTGTGAATGTTAAAGCAACCCATCAAAAAAGATTTAAACAATTCCTAGCAGAAACACCGTTCGTCTCTTGGGTGGCAGAACTCTCCGGAGTCTGGAGTTTTGGTCTTTCTATAACCGCTAAAACAAATGCAGAATTAGATGAGAGATTCCTTCAAATATATAATACATTCAAAGACGCGATTATAGACCATCGCTTTACACTTCATAGAAGATCGCTGTTTTTTTATGAAAAGTATTTTGGAGCATCGCCTAAACAACGAAGTAATAAACAATATAAAGGTTATAGTATTGATAACAAAGATAAAATTATCCTCAAAGAACTAGCTAAAAACTCAAGGATTGGTAGTGTTGCGCTGTCTCAAAAAATTTCTTTAACAGCTCCTGCCATCACAAAAAGAATGAAACAATTAGAGGCAAGCGGGCATATAGAAAATTATTCTCTTTTTGTTGATATTTCAAAATTAGGATTATTTCAATATAGCATTTTTATTATAAATAAAAACATTGATGAAAAACAAAAACTCATCAATTATCTAACACAACATACCCATGTTTCCTTTCTTGCTGAATATGTCGGAGATCCATTTCTGGAATTTGGATTATTCGTTAAAGATCCATACCAACTGAGGGAGAAATTACAAGAAATAGAGGAAAACTTTCCTAATAATAGAGTAATTGAGGTCTCCCTCTTTCAAAAAGAGTTTGTCTCTGTTGGACCACCACTTTGTGTTTTTGAATAGCAACATAAACTACTTTGTTATTACCATTTACTCCAATGCAAGAACAATCTTTCCTTCTTTTTCAAGGATCTGTTTAATGTGCGGATGGCCTTTTGCCTTTTCTTTAATCTCTTCCCAGGAATGTTCCTTTCTGGCCTTGTTTAACTCTTGCAAGAGACTCTGCACCAGAGAATAATGTTGATATAAGAGTTCTCCGTAACTTTTATACAAGGCTTCGCTCTTCTCATATTCTTTGACTTTTTCTTCCTGTTCCTGAAGAATCAGCTGTAATTTTCCAATGGAGGTATCATAATGAGAGAGAGTCTTTTTTTTCACCTCAACCATTTTTCTCTCTGTTAAACATTCATCCAATGCGGCATTATAGCTTTGCATTGGCTTGAGAACAAATGCTTTTTCTTGTGCATAGCGCAAGAGAATAAAAGGAGTAATGTCATGAACAGCGTTATGCTCATCAGTGACAATTTGTGCATTGATCTGCATGGTTCGCAGGGTTGTCATTGCAGTAAAGAGTTGATGCATCTCTTGTACGGTAAAGATCTTTTTTTGCTTGTCCACTAGTGCACGAAGACAGAGCTCCTCTGCATAAATCCCACCTAAACCAAGATCAAGTGCTAGGGTTTTCACCAGGCTATCTTTGGTGCTTTTTTCAACTACCTGTTGTAAATCTTCCTTTGTTAAGATTAAAAAATTATACGGCTGATGAAGTGCCTCGTACAACACACCACCACGAACCGTACGGTCTTTTCTTGTTTGTGTTGTTGCAGCAGATATTATCTTATGTTCTTTATTACAAAGGATAACATTGCCGGGTGGAATAAGTTCTATAATTAAGGTTATCACATCATCCTTTGTCGTAAAGGTAAAAAAAAGGATTCTTTCAAAAGCAAGCTGCGTTACTTCTTGAAGCCGTGCATTGGTTAAATGACGACGAAGGAAAAGACAAAATCCGGAAGGCTTATCTGGCTGTTGACCTTTGTAATCTGTCAGATAACAGAATCCAGGTAAAAATACTTTGAGCATTTTCTTTCCTTTATTCGGCACATGGAAAGAAAAGAGAAACTCTTCCTTACTCGGCTGATAGATCTTGTCGACTTTTCCACTAACTAACTCTTGAAACTCTTGACAGAGATAATACAATTCCAATGAAGATAAGGCTTGTTTCATGTTGCTTCTCTGACAACAATACAAGAGAACATCCATACATTAGTTGTGGCAAAAATCGTATGCTTCACCTCAACCAATTGTTGGTTTCGGACTATACGCATCAATTATCCGAGGATCTTTTTTATAGGCAACAGGATCAACAATCTCCGGAGATGTAAAGGTAAGTGTTACGTATCTCTTTCCATTCCACCGCACTGCCCAATGCAAGATTCCTTCAATATCATGACTATCAACCCTTACAATCCGTTCCCTTCCTAACCGCAAATCGCTAGCATTTGCAGCATAACTGCATCTTTCTGCATCAGCTTTATGGAATGGTGTTGCTTGGATTCTTTCTTTCGGAAGAGCCTGTGCAAACGCTTGATTATAAGCATTCACAACCGCAGCACCAAGTTCCTCTACTTCCGAATCAACATTCCACTGATACGTAAACTTGACTGGTGCGCCACCACCTCTCGCCTCTGCTCTTGAAAGAACCGTGGTGAATAACGAGTACGTCAGACAGACGGGATCAATCTGTCCATCATACTGATGTTCCTTATCATCAACCAGTGTTGCCAGTGCTACAAGATTGACTCCAAGTTTCCCTGTGCGTTGCAATTCTACAGCCTCTCTTACTATGGCTTGGGTATTATGATCTCGAGAATTCCAACCGTTCTCCCTCATTGCAAGATAAATTCCATCAACAACACCTGAGAGGAAACGAGGTTCATGTTCCCTAAACTCCCAACCCATTGGAGGTTCAGGATGGTAAACAGTTGGTCGTTCTGGACCAGTTCCGAACGCAGGACTATGATAGAGTTTATCCAATCTTTGTAATGCTTCGGATCGTACTGTTCCGTTAGGGACACCTTTTTGGAGTGCTTTAACTGTAAAGAAGAACTCCCTTAAACTATCCAAACCTTCTTCATGCAATTCAAGAGGTATACCATAATACCCTTCTACAACCCTGCTACGATCAACTTCAACACCAACATCAGTTGCTGCCTGTAATGCAACGTCTTTCAGAGACTTCTCTACTCCCCTAATCGCGGTAATAATACTCCACTCAGTTGCAATATAAAACTCCTCATTAGTGACTCGAATGTTTTTTGGAGACATATTCTTTATAAGATAAACATCGAATATATAAATTATTCTCTCCTTGAAACATTGTCTTCAAGTTTCAGAGTTCTCATTTTATTCCTTCAGTTCCATAAATTTTGCACAATCTTTAAATAGAGAAGAGAAAATACTGGAGAGGTTATAGTTCCTCTGTAGTGGGTACCTTCCCACTCTTTATAACTATTCCTGATAAATAGGTGATAACAATGCCCATGAGAACCCATACCTGTGGAGAATTACGCCTTAATGATAACAAAAAGAAGGTTATGCTCTGTGGCTGGAATCAGAGTAGGCGAGACCATGGAGGAATAATCTTTATTGATCTGCGAGATAGGTATGGACTTACGCAGGTTGTTTTTGATCCCAAGCATCAAAAAGCTGTTCACCAAATTGCAGAAAAGGTAAGTCGAGAGGATGTTCTCCAGATTAAAGGGACTGTACGACCAAGGGGCGAGCGGTTGGAGAATCTAAAGTTAGCAACAGGACAGATTGAGGTACTTGTTGATGAGGTTAGTTTACTCAGCAAAGCAGACACCCCGCCACTTGAGGTTGACGATCGAGCAAACAGTAATGAAGAAATCAGGTTAAAATACCGTTACATTGATTTACGAAGGCCTTTGATGCAGAAAAACTTAGTCCTTCGCCACAAGGTCTACCAAGTGACGAGACAGTACCTTGATGCGCATCAATTTCTTGAGATAGAAACACCAATGCTGGCACGCTCTACTCCTGAAGGAGCACGTGATTACCTCGTTCCCTCACGAGTACATCCAGGAAAGTTCTTTGCCTTGCCCCAATCGCCACAACTCTTCAAGCAACTCTTCATGGTCAGTGGGTTAGACAGATATTTCCAGATTGCCCGTTGTTTTAGAGATGAAGACCTACGAGCGGATAGACAGCCAGAATTTACCCAGATTGATATTGAGATGAGTTTTGTTGAAGAAGAAGATATTTTTATGTTGAATGAAGGCTTAGTGAAAGAACTTTTCAAAAAAGTCCTTGATGTTGAACTGAAAATTCCTTTCAGACGCATGACCTATCAAGAGGCAATGAATATCTACGGAAGTGATAAACCCGATCTTCGATTTGCGTTGCCCTTACATGATGTCTCTCAGATTATGGAGAAGAGTAACTTTTCAGTATTCCTGAATGTGCTTAAGGCCAATGGCTCGGTAAAATGTATTAACGCTCCTGGCTGTGCAACATTCTCACGCAAAGATATTGAGGAACTCACCGAGACCGTCAAAATCCATGGTTCTGGTGGACTGGCCTGGATGAAGATGACAAAAGAAGGAAGGCTCGAAAGTTCCATTGTCAAATTCTTTCCCGAAGATGTACTTAAGGCAGTGGCAAAGGAAACAAAAGCAAAAGAAGGAGATCTGCTGTTATTTGTGGCAGACCACAAGCATCATACGACTAATGTTGCCTTAGGCCATCTACGTTTAGAACTAGGGAAACGATTACAGCTTATCAATGACAAAGAATGGAATTTCTGCTGGATTACTGATTTTCCTCTGCTTGAATATGACGAGGACCAACAACGACATGTTGCTGTCCATCATCCGTTTACTAGTCCTAAGGATGAGGATATGGTCTATCTTGGATCAAACAAGCATGAAGAACTCGCGAAGATTCGAGCAAAAGCTTATGATTTAGTCCTCAATGGCGTCGAAGTAGGAGGAGGAAGCATTCGTATTCATCAACGGGATGTTCAAGAAAAAGTGTTCACCTTGCTGGGCATTAGTAAGAAGGAAGCAGAAGCAAAATTCGGATTCCTTCTCGAAGCATTTCGTTATGGAGCCCCCCCTCATGGAGGCATTGCCTTTGGTCTTGATCGATTAGTCGCTTTAATGACCAACAATGAATCTATTCGTGAGGTTATTGCATTTCCAAAGAACAAGCATTGTATTTCTTTGCTTGACGAAGCTCCATCTGAGGTTGCAAAAGACCAGCTCGAGGAGCTCAACCTTAAACTAGCATTACCTGAAAAAAAGAAATAGAATTATTGTGTCTTTTGCTATATTTCCACTGATAATTTTAATTTAAAACAAGTTAATTGGAAAATATTTCTTTTCTTGCTATGACAACCAACGAAACCGATTTTCAAGAGAAATGGAAAGCGGTACTCCAGAGAATTTTGAGCCATAGTGCTTATACTATGCATGTGAATAAGCATGGATGGGATAATCTTTCCACAAGTGCATTGCCTGGTGAAGCACAACAGGATATTGATCGCCACAAAAGGAGCATAACTGCTGATGCAGTACTTGTAATTAATCACGCCTATGCTGGACATATACTTATTGATGGTTCACGTGAATCTCCCCATGGAGAGGATGAGAGAACCTATTTCAGAAATCTGGAGCGATTACTCACTGAAAGAGATCCACAAAAAATTCAAACTGTTATTTTTGATTTCCCTGAACTGTATGTCCATGATTCACGACAACGATTGGTTAAGGGAGACATTGAATCTGTCGTCTTAACACCATTTAACGGAGGAGGAAGCCTCTCTAAAGGACAGGCATACCGTGAAATTGGTGTGTGTAGAACCGTTTTCTTAGCAGGGAGCTATCTTCCCTGTCTGAAAACCACGGCCGAGGAATTATGGATAGGACAGCATCACATAACGATGATCGAAGATGCATCGCTCAAAGAACCGCGACGATTAGTATCCAGAGAAAGAGATAAAGTTCTTGAACGGATGAAATTTGTCGGTGAAATTCCTCTGCTGAGCGGGTTTACAACAACTGAAGCATTTCTACAACAATACGGTCGTGAAAAATCTGTAAATCCCGACTACTAGTTCTCAACTGATAGAAAAAGGATTTTAGAAACCTTTTTATACGCCGAGAGTACTCTAGCGACATGCGGGCATATACCTTAATCAAAGAAGACGTTGTCAGTATTCCGCTTGAAGAAGTAAATCCACGGATGTTAACCTGGGTACGGTGTGTGAATCCTGTCGAAGAAGATCTCAAGATATTAAGCGACCTTTCTGAAATTCCCATTGAGGAGTTTAGAGAATCTATTGAAGAGGATCAACGTCCGAAGTTAAATATAACCAAGTATGTCGAGATTATTTATCGTGCACCCTACCGCATGAAAACCGAGGTTATTACCATTCCGGTATCTTTTTTCCAGATTAACAACCAGATCATTACCATTGAAAAAACACCTCTCCCGATCCTTGAAGATCTCGAGGAGATGATCCTGAAAAAACGAGCGAGATTTTTGTTTCGTAAAACACCGGGATTCTTCTTCTACTATGTGTTTGATAAGATAAACGATGACTTTCTTTCCCATATTGATCGGGTAACTGACAGTGTCGAGACCGTTAAAAAGAAAGAAGAGCAAATTGGAGAAATCGCTTTTGAACGGTTGTATAGTCTGAGTGTTACTTCTTCTTTTTTTAATCAAGCACTTATTGCAAACATTGAAGTGCTGAATGCCTTGCGTAAGGCATATTACAAGCATTTCACAACCACAAATAAACGTGCCTTTGAGGAATTATATTATGACGCACTTCAAATTCTAGATAGAGAAAAGATCCAGCGTGAAGTCATTACCAACCTCTTCAATCTTCAAAATATTCGAATAACCACACGATTGAACGAATTCATCAAGAAACTAACGGCACTTGCTCTTGTGGTGATGGTACCAACCTTAATTTCGGGAATTTATGGCATGAATGTTAGACTTCCTCTTGAAGATTCTCCGTATGCATTTTGGATAATTCTCTTTACTATGGCAATGATTACCATTCTCATGCTGTGGATCTTTAAAGAATGGGAATGGTTCTAATATTTTCTTAAATATTTAGAATTTTAAATTTCCAAGATCTTGAGGCATTGATTTCTGTTGTAAACTACCTTCATCATCATAGGTTTTAGGATTTGGGGCATAGCGTGCAATGGCTTCTATGATGAAATACCATGCGGGAAAGAACAAAATCATAACAAAGGTAGTCTTCCAGGTAAGATCCACAACATCGTAAAAAAAAGGACTCAGCATAAGAAGTACATAGGTTGTATCTCGTACCCTTCCGACATAGTGGATAAATTGTCGTGTTTTAATCCCTTCAATAATAATCAAGAGTCCATACCCCAGAGCAAGAAAAGCGATAAAGAATTTAAGGAAGAGCGTTACTGAAAGGGTAAGTTGACCTGCAGCAATCAAATTAACAAGACGGCGGATCCAGTCAATACCCACCCAAAGAACTACGGCTCCATTCGAGATAGCATTTCCAAAAGAGGTGCTTTTTTTCTCTTGAAACCACTCGGCAAAAAACCAATTGATCCAGATAGGAACAATGATCCAGAGCATTTCGAAATTCTTAAATGGAGCAAAGAAAATACTTAACCAAACCACAAAGAGCCCCCAAAAGTAGGTAAGCCCTGAAACAAGTATCGACCAAAATGCCATGGTACCTCTTTTTTACTCCTCGTAAACTAAACTACTGGTGAACAAGAACCCTCAGATTAATAAATCTTTGGGCACGTAAGAAAAAGATCACTGATAAGGATAAGGAAAACATAGAATCTCTAGGGCGTTTGGATAGGCATCTGTTCCTCAGGTAGTCGTTCTTTAGGACGACGGGTATAGAAATAAATCCCTCCTGCAATAACAATAGCGAGTAGCGTGAATAGTGCAAAAAACATTACTCCTCTTTTTGTGGGAGAAGAAGAGGTGTTCTGGGGTGATTGAAACTCGTTGTTTTGACGTAAAGGTCCTTCTTGATGATCTTCTCTTTCTTCAGATAAAGAAGGCCGTTCTGCTTGCTGTTCGAAAGATTCCTCAGAAAGAGGCACTTGTTGTTCAGACTCGTTAAGAGAAACAGGTGTATCCTGAACCGTATGCATTGCAATAACAAAATAACTGAAGTGAGGAAGGCTCACCGAAAACAAAATGTTATCATCGGTAAGAGCAACAACTGCTGGATACAGTTCAGTCCAGGTTGCATTTTCTTCAACAAAACGGTACACGGAAACATTTTCCATAGAACCATGCTCATCAATCCATGCTTTTGGCACCTTAAATTGGAGATAGGCTTCTGCAACATCTTCATTCTTAACATTTTGGAGTGCTACCTGAAAAGATTGATAGGTGGTTCCAGTAAAGGTAGCGGATGGAAGGAAAGAGTCTGGTAAACGTGTTAACTCTCGAATGTCAAGCGATGCATCATGGATACGAACTGCAGGAACAATAGTTAGCTTGGTCAATGAATGAAAGCTGAAAAAAGTTATTCCATAAGGCACGCCAGGAGAGATATTATCAAGCGACCAAACAATAGAGTCACGCAGAGAACGTGTGTCGGATCCAACTGATCCTCCATAAGAATTACCTCCTCCAGATGGGGGTGAGGAATCATTAGATAGAGATGAAGGAGAAGTTACGTTAAGCGTGAAGGTATTCGATGTTGCATTCAGGAGACTATCATTGGCTGTAATGACAATAGATTCTACACCCGTTGTTGTTCCTGCGGCTACGGTAAGAATGCTATCATTGAAACTGCAACTTGCCAATGTCGCATTACAACTATACGATAATGTCTGGTTATCAGGATCAGTAAAAACACCACTCACATTAATGGTCGTATTAGCGCTTGTATTGAGAAGTACATCAGCAATGCGCAGGGTGTACTCAACATAGGGAAACGTAGATGACTCACTCGAAGATACGGAGATATAATCACTGCTCGAACTCTCATTGGTAGATTTAAGCAAAAGACCGTTATTTTCATAGGTTCCATTATGCCATAAGAGTATAAAGGAGGTAATATTAAAACTCGTGTAACCTGTTGCATTACTTAAGAGTGTTCTATTAACCGAAAGAGAAGAATCAAAATCTCCACCAGTTTCTGTCCAGTTGAGCTCAAACCATCGATGGTTCCAGGTTGTACCATTCAATGTGGCATTATTCCTTGGGATGCCAGACTGACCAGGAGATCCAGTTCCCTCAGCCCATGAAGCATTGGCAAGGAAAGCCTTAACAACGACTTCCCTGTTTAAGACATTTCCACCGATGTTTGTCGCTGCTGTTTGACGGAGATACAACGTAACATTCGAAGAGGTAATTCCCGAAAGATTAAGAGGGGACCATTTGATGAGTGTGCGCATCTTTTGTAGACTAAAAGGCCCACCTAGCGAACGGCCAATGAAATTCCATTGGGATAGTCCTGCGGTGTTGTTCTCATTCTGGCCGCTCATGATCATGGTATCCATAACTGATGCGTCATTACTCGTAAGATTCTGACGGTAGTTTGAAACAAACAAGGGAACATTGTTTCGAAGCGTGTAATTATCAGAAGAGGTAATATTTACACCATCACTTTGCGTACAAACAATATTCCAAATAACAGGGAGCTGGGTAACCGTAAAGTTCATACTGACATTTAGACCTGTAGTTACTGAACTGTTTGAAGCACTTGCGGTCCAAGAACCGCTGTTATTCGTGTAAAGAGTACAGTTAGTAACATTAGTGTTACCAAATGTTTGTGCAACAAAAACCGTGCTTGAAGAACCACTGTTATTTGCTGGGCTGCGTAAAGATAAACAAGCCACATTCGAGTTCCAACCATTGGGACAGGCAACTGGTTTCTGATCTCGCCAGTTTCTAGCTACGGTTGGGATACTTGAATTCCAGGTCATACTCAAAAGCCCTGTTGCTGTTCCGGCAGCTCCCCGTGATATCCCACTTTCGTACCAGTTTCCGTACAAAGAATCATTAAAAAAATTATCAGTAGGCGAGGCATTCCATTGAATCCATGTTGTTTCAGTTGCTGAAGCATCATAAAAGGAATTCCTGCTGATGAGATTTCCTCCACCGGTATCATTAAGCAGTTGCAGAGCAGCACTCACGTTCTGAAAGGTATTGTACTGAACCGTGTTATTGTGAAAAGGAGAATAAAAATAAAATGCTACTCCCGGTCCTCCAGAAAGCGGAGCAACAAGATTGCTAATATTATTGTAGGATATGTTTGTATAAAGCACGGTACTTGTACCATCACCAAAGCTGGAGATAATACCATTTCCAGTCATTCCCGTCATGGTATTGTAGGCTATGGTAGCATTCATAATGCCATAGATAAAGAAAGCTCTATCCCCTTGGATAAAGGTGTTATTCACCATACGATATCCTCGACCATTACTTAAGGGAAATCGAAGGATAATACAGGAGCCTACATCAACACCACTACCACCGCTACACCCACCCTGAAATGTGTTGTTCTCAATGACATAGTTATCACCGGTCTGTACATCAGTGTAAAACCAGACGCCTACACGGGTATTATTAAAGGTGTTATTGGCTATGGTTATGTTATTGGTTGTCGCTAGTGGTGTAAGATAAATTCCCGATGCTTTGTTAGAGGATTGGTTGGTCAAATTAACAAAGGTGTTATTCCAAATTCGTAGATTAGAAAATGCTACTGATGGCATGATGTAGATGCTTGCATTGTAAAGATTATTGGCAAAGAAGTTTCCGGTTATGTTAACATTCGTGCCAGCAACAAACCAAAGCCCCTTTCCGGTAAGATTGGTAAAGTTTGATGAGGAGATCACTATATTTGAAGGAGTCAGTCCTGAATAATGAACAGCATTATATCCGTCTTTAAAGTCCACATTCGTAAAGGAGATGTTTGCATTTTGAACGTCAATCCCGTATTCTTGTTCAACAAGCGGAGATCCAAAATGTCTAAACCGCACGGTATCAATCGTTGCGGTACTTGTGCTTGTAAAGGTAAACATATAGCCATACTCTTGTACTGAACCATTTACCTGTAAGGTCGCATTTCTTAAAGTCAGATTTCCATTAATAAAAACACTTTGATTTACGCTTGACGTAGAGGGCTTTCGCTTGGTAAAATACCAGGTTTCATTGGTGATGTTCAGCTTACCATCAACCGTAAGTGACTGGTTCAGATAACATATCCTCGAAGCATTGACCCATTGAATAAGAGTATTATTATTGAGGAAAGTAGACATATTTTCACAGGTAAACATACCACCATCATTAGCGATGACCAGAGAAGTCCCATTAAAGTTGACATTATCTGCGCGAACAGGAAGGCTTGAAATAAGAGAAAGAAGTATGCCTAGTCCCAGGAGAACAAAGAACAAACACCAGCCTCTTTTCCATTCCATAAACTCTTTAGAAAGAGAACCACCTTTAAAAAATTTTGGGTTATACTACCTAAAAGGCAATCTTATGAAAGATAGATAAGAAAAAAGAAAATGAAAAGATCACGGTTCAGTATACCGTAACAGCCCTTTGTTAAGCGTGTCGTCTTGCAGGTACATACCTTTCCTGCCATCCAAATCTCTGGTTATAAGGAAGGTAAAAATACCGACACGAAGTGTTCCTTGATAATCCCGTAAGGATGTTTTGGGTACCATAAAATCCATACTTTGATTGTTGCAATTAATGGCAATAGGCAAGTTGGTAAGGGCAGTTTGCGGCATAAATGGGTTGAGCATAGAATAATTATATCGCTGGCTTATATCCATCTTGGATAAAGAAGTATTGCCCCAGCCATCGCTTTGGACATACTGGTCAACACTAAACCATCCACAAAAAGGAGAGGTGTCTAAGACAACCGTGAGCGCGTATTCTTCTCCTTGACTTCCGGAGCATGCTCTAATCCCTGCTCCATCAGACAGATTCTGTAATGAAACTCTCACATAGATATTCTCTTCATCAGTAGCAAGATAAACCATATGGATATTATAGAATCCTAGAGAGGTATCATTCAAAGGATCCACAAGAATAAGGGTATCATTGCTCCATGGGTAGAGAGGCAGATCATTTCTCGGTGTGGTAGGAGGATCACCATTATCACAGAGAACAGCATTTCCATAAGGATAAGGCGCATTCAGAATAGGGTCAGTATAAATATGGCCTGCACTACAACCCTCTTTAGCGTCATCACAGAGATGGTCATCAATTAACGTACAATTGGTTGTACCCCAATAATTGTAAGGAAGTCGTTGATCACGAACTGAAAATGCCAAGAGAACATTCCAGGTATTGTTCTGAAAGGTATTGCTACTAATACTGTTTGTTTCAGGTGCACTACCACCATAATATTGTATACCTCTGGTATTGTTAGTAAAGGTATTATATTGTATATGTGAGTTATTTGCATCAATTAATGCAATAACGTCACTTCGAAGATCATTAAGCTGCTGATCACGAAAGATATTATTTTCAACAACAACCCCATTTGTTCCACTTAAGGTAATAGAGTGTAAAAGTCCCTCGCCAAACGTGTTACCAATAATCTGGTTGGGAAAAGGTTGGGTTAAGAGCATACCACCACCTTCAGGGGCATTCCTAAAATGGTTATTCAAAAACAAACTGTACATACACAACGAACACATTATGCCACGATGAAAAGCAACACCATCAAAGCTATTTCTTTCAAAAGTCGAGTTTGTAACCCCGTTTAGGGAAAAGCCAATATACGTGATATTACGAAGCGTATTATCTGTAGCATACACCTGCACTGGTGAACTTGGATTTCCATTGATATAAACACCAACGGAACTGTCATGAATGTCTGCCCCCTGTATGTCAATCGTTTTTCCTTGACCATTCTCTATGGTAATACTTAAGCCTCTTCCCTCGCTGGTATTGTCAAACAAATCACGATCGCCAACATGGGCAATTTCGACATTTCTCAACTGAACACTTCGAGGATTAAAGAGTTCAATATAGTAATGATTCTGAGGATTAAGGCTTACTAATTTGGTCTTATCATTTGTGGTTCGTAAATCACCATCAAGATCAAGCCATGAAATTTGTGCATTTGGCAAACTTCTGATGACATGTGACCCATTGCTCGTTGCATTGATAAAGAGCGTTACATTACGCCAGGTCACAACAGCATCATCAAGAAAGGTAATGTTTCCCTGGATAACATACTGGACATTTTCACAGGAAAGATTGCCACGGATGATCCAGTCTCCGCTATCATACGGCTGTGTACATGATGCAGCCATGACTTCGTGCATAAAAGGAACTAAGAGAAATATAAACAGAGGAACATGGAGCAAATACGAAACATACATTGCACGCATTTTTTACCACCCTTTGAGGGGGAAAGTCTTTTCCATTTAAAAAAGTTTCTGCAACTGGATCATAATATCCAAATGTATAGCTGAGAATAAAGGAAGGATTTTTTTGAAACAAAAACTTTATATACTACTTATAAGAGACTAAGACCTATGGCAAAGAAAGCTATGGTCATTGGACCAATTCGAGGATACATCGATAAAAGTACTCATGAATTTGATCCTGAAAAACGTAGACTTTTTGAGAGTGTCATTCAAGAATTGGAACGTCATCATTATCAAGTTTATAGTGCTCACCGGACAGAAGATTATGGAGAACATATGAGGCCTTCTTCTGAATGTACACCTATTGATAATCGATGGAATAAAGAAGCTGGGTTAGTTGTTGCAGTCCTTGGTAAACCATCTGCACGATCAACACATTGGGAACTTGGTTGGACTACAGCAAGAGGGAAAAATCTTATTTTGCTTTTAGAAAAGGGTCATGATTACTGTACGTTTATTGATGGCGCTGCTAAGGCATTTGGAAATGTTCAATATGTATGGTATGACAATTATGAAGATGGGTTAGAAGGACTGAGAAATCGCTTAGGAAATCTTGAACAAAATGAACAAAAAACTAGAGCCCTCTGGAGAAGAACAACAGCGCTTGCCACTGCTGCAAGTTTGACCATTGCTCTGGGAGTTGGGCATCTTACCGAAGGTTACAGAACTGATAGACGATTGCAAGAATCAAGAAGAGCTGTTTTGGAAGATTATGCAAGAGGACTTGGATCAGGTGGAGAGTTTTATGGAGAGCATGGAACGGTAATTAGTCATGGAAATAACTGTGTTATGTATCCCACTGGTTGGGATCCTGCACAATTAAGGCTGTATGGTATTGATAACGATGTGGCACAAAAAAAGGTTTTGAGCGAATTAGTCAATCAAAAACAGAGTTAGACTAAATTATTCTCGTGATTTCTAAGTTTTGACCACCTTAATTAAGAAACGTTTATTAACGAAGAAGATATTCTTGATATAATGACGGCAAAGCTCACCTTTCTCGGAACAGGGGGAGATGCTATTGTTGTTGGAAGACAGGTACGTGCTTCTGGGGGCATTGTTCTTGAAATAGATGATAATCAATTCCATATTGACCCTGGTCCTGGTTCTTTAGTTCGGATGAAACAGTTTGACATTCATCCGAGAAATACCACAGCGGTTCTTGTTTCTCATAATCATATTAACCATTGCAATGACGTCAATGCAGTTATCGAGGCTATGACTCACGCCGGGTTGGACCGGAAAGGCGTGCTGATCGGTAATAAAACTCTTTTTGAAGGTACGGAAAACTCGCCTCCGTACATTACCCCCTTCCATAAAAACTGTCTTGAACGGTTCATCATTATGGAGCCACATAAAAAAATAGCTATCAATGACGTGGAGATTGTTTCCCTGCCAGCAAAGCATACGGATCCACATACCGTAGGATTTAAGTTTATGACATCATTATTTACCTTAGTGTATAGCGCTGATACGGGTTATGATACAAGCCTTATTGATCATTACAAGGGAGCTGATATCCTCATCCTCAATGTCCAGAATCCAGACGATCTCAGAAAAGAATTTCATCTCTGTACCGAAGATGCTATTGCCATCCTAGAGCAGGTAAAACCACGGTTAACCATCATTACTCATTTTGGTATCAAGATGATGAATGAGGATCCGCTTCACGAGGCAAGAACCATCAAAAAGAGAACAAAAGGTGATGTCATTGCCGCAAAAGATGGGCTAACCCTAAATCCAGAAGCATATGGTTCTCGCACCTCAACTCAATCTTAGGTTATTCCACAGCTATCGTTCTCTCCCACTGACAAAACCATTAAATTTATATTGAAAAGAGCATGCCCCTCTTCCGAAAGGGGTGAAGGGGATGAAAAATGAAAGACAAAAAACAAGGAAAATCGAGTGAAGGAAATAACACTGAAAACAAACGCCAATCATACAAAATAGTTTCAGCAATTATCGGTCTTATCGTTATTGTAGCATTGGTTATCTTTCTTCTGGCAGGACGGGCAAAAGGGCCTGAGGAAGCTGCCACGGTAAATGGAGAAGTGATAACGATTGATGAACTCGAGCTTGAATATAATAGGATTGCACCCTTTTACCAACAAACCATGACCAAGAGTGAGCTCTTAGAACAGTTAATTGGGCAACGATTACTTGTCCAGGAAGCCAAGGCAAAGGGCTTTTCAGCAAACAAAGAAGAAGTTGATGATTTCCTCAGAAACCTTCTCCTTCAATTCCCCTCACCTGAAACATTTACTGAATTATTACACCAGCAGAACTTAACCTTAGAAGATTTCAAGGAGAAAATCGCCATCCAAATTACGGTTGCGAAGTATCTTAACGAAACCATCTTCAAGTCCATTATTGTTAATGATGACACTGCCCAAGCGTACTATGATAATAACAGCGCATTCTTTAGTGCACAGGAGGGCCAAATACGGGCACGTCATATTCTCGTTGCCGATGAAGAAGAGGCAAATAAACTCCGTACACGATTAGAAGAAGGAGAAGATTTTGCTCTCTTAGCACAAAAAAACAGCATTGATGGTTCAGCCAGAAATGGTGGTGACCTTGGATTTTTTGGAAAGGGACAGATGGTTCCTGAATTTGAGAAAGCTGCCTTTGCTCTTGCTGTTGGCGAAATATCTGATGTCACACAAACGCAGTTTGGATACCACATCATCCAGCGGGAAGCAGACACGATTCCTTTTGAAGAGGTAGAGGAAGGTATTACGACCTATCTCGCGCAGCAGGAACAACAGCTCAAATTGGCAGAGCTTCTTGAAGACCTGAAAGAAAAGGCAGATATAACCCTGAAGTACAAAGAACCAGCAAAGGGAAATGTCACACCAACTGCTAACTACGGTCAAACGACTCCATGAGACAGGTAGACAAAACCTTAACCCTCGAGGAGATTGCGCAAAGAGACCAGTTTCTTGCAAGGCTAACCCCTAAAGACAAGGGGAATGTTCAGACGCTTATCCACACCGTTGACGCTTTAGCGAATGACTATTTTCGCGATACGGAGTCTGACGAGGAATTACGACGAGAGTCAGAGGAAGGCTACCGAGGAGAGCCTGACGAGAATGATTGGGCATTTGAACAGCAGGATCAAGAGACTGGTGCATATAAAACAGGCTGTGCTTTTTTTTCGGTGTATGTTATTGGAGGGCAAATCACCAAACAAGGGATACGGCCAGACATTGATCTCATGGTAGTGACCAATATGTGGTGGTCAAGTGGGTATATTGCTAACCGTGATGAATGGCTTCTTCAACGACTTCATCAAGCCTTTGATGATAGAACCAAGGTTACTTGTCCAGAAGGACTTCCTAGTCATTATAAAAAAGGTCTCTGGAGAAATAAAGCATTCATACACCTAGCCCCTATTGATACGGTCTCGACACCCATAGACATTGTGTACCTACGAAGTCTTCCTAAGGGAGGAAGAGAAGAGGAGATATTTATCACGCCAACAACATTTGAGCAGAGAGATTGTTCAGAAGACGGACAACCATTGCCTCGACTTCTGCTCTATAGGGCTTTAACGACTGATATTAGCCCTCGTCCTCTGGATGAATAGCGATGGGCTTCTGACCGTGCTTATCGAAGGAAAGATAGTTTTCATGAAAGAACGCTGCCCTTCGGTAACTGAAGGGCTTTCATATAAAAAACATTTCTTTGTGCTTAAACGAACAGCCAACAATGCTTTATGCTAAGTTCGCTTCAGTCAACAAGGTAATGCGTGTTTCTGAACCCTTCACTTTCGTGTCCATTGCTATCAGATACGTGACATTGATCTTTTCTGCAACAGTAACAAGGGTCTTATCAACAACACCATCAAAGATAACTGCATAGACCTTTGAATCTAAGTTCTTGATGGTTGGCAAGAGTTCGCTGTACGGCACTTTTCCAAGGATATTCAGCTTATCATCAAGGATATAGGCTCCTCGTGTTCCGATGAGATCCTCAAGTAAATCCTTAAACTTTTTCTTTTCCTCATCAGATAACCTTCCCTGCGGCGGGGATTGAGGTCTCTGTTGTGGAGGATACCGTGGTTGCTGTGGTCTCTGCACTTGTGCCTGCGGTTGTGGCTGTTGTTCATCAATAGGTTGTCTCATAAGCGGACGGAGCTTTGGCTTGCTACTGAACTGTGGCTTTCCATTACCCTCTAGCTTAATTTGCTCCACAGAGACTTTACTTCTCAGTGCTTTATGAATCTCTTTCTTGGTTATCTCCTCAACTTCTTTTCCGTCGGGAGCCTTGGTCACATAATCGATCTCAGCAACACTGATCAGTTCCTTGATGATGAGATCTCCACCACGATCACCGTCAACAAAGGCAGTCAGAACCTTTTTTTTGCTTAAGTCAATGAGGGTTTCAGGGACATTGGTTCCATTAATAGCAATAGAATTTTTAATGCCATGCTTTAACAAGTTAAGGACATCTGCCCGTCCTTCAACGACAATAACCTCATCAGACTCATCAACCGTTGGTCCTGCAGGAAGACGGTCATTACCATATTCCTGAATTTCCATAACACGGACAGAGTAAGCAACCTCATCTGCCAGTTCCTGAGAATCAGGCATGACACTGTCCATAAGATTTTTGAGAAGTTCCTTTGCTCTATTGATGACAAAGGTTCGCTTTGAAATACGAACATCTTCGATGTTTTCAACCCTAATCTTGGCATTACAAGGGCCAATTCGTTGGATAATCTCTAGGGCAGCACCAACAATAGCCGTCTCTGCTTTATCAAGGCTTGAAGGAATAACAATGTTACCTTTAGTTTTTCCTCCTCTGGTATCAACGTTTACCTCAATACGACCGATACGTCCACTCCGTTGAAGCTCTCTTAGCTCAAGGTCTGCACCAAGAAGCCCTTCAGTTTGTCCAAATATTGCACCGATAACATCAGGCCGGTCAACAACGCCTTCGATATCAATACTGGAATGAATGATATACTTTGCCGATACTTGGCTAATCTTTGCCATGGTCTTCCCTCCACAACAAAGCGAGAAAGAGCTCTCTACTCGTATCTCTAATCATACCGTTCATAAAGAGGTAATGAAAAGATGAGCATGATTCTCACTTTGATAGTTGTGTTTACTGTTTATTTACTGTTTTTACTTATTGATTGCTTTCGCAATAATCGTAAGCACTCTAAGAACAAGCAGATCAAGCTACTAAACTAATGAAACAGGCAAAATTCGGCCTTTTTCCCCTTAAATCAGAGAGTTTAGGTGATTTAGGAACAAATGAACTTGAATGCTTGCTCCAAATGAAACTTTGTAAGTGTTAAAAGGATTGTTGCCCGAAACACTAACTCCCAAGCTCATTGCTTGCAATCAGCGTAAGCTCCATTGAGTACTCTCGTGTCGGGCTGTTCTATGCAATAGTGTCTCAAAATCATTGCTGAACAAGCTGTTCTAGCTCATCCAAGGACCCATTTGCACAGATCCAATAAAAAACTATATCGTAATACTGATATTTATAGGTTTTGGATTTCACCTCGAGCATCATCCCTAACCCTACGGTTGTATTGAGCATGCAAAATTAAGACTATAATAAATCCCTAAAGAAGAATAACGTCCTGTCTTTCCGCTTCTGTTACGGGTACATACAAGATCTTTCGCTCAAAACCATACTCTCTTGGTACACTATTTGCTACCGTAGTCCGTTCCAAAAGCTGGTCTCGTAGGGGACTTTGCTCAATCGCTAGAGCAAAGGCTCTGCCAAGCTCATGATCTTCTTGAAGAGAGATTTCAATCCCATACACTTGCGTGTCGTGTAAAGACTCCCGTAAAGCGAGAAGTCCAGAATAGTGATCCTCTGGACGGAAAGGGTGTTCACGTTCAAATTCAGCACGAAGAGCTGCAATAATACTCGCTCGTGGAAGCAGATGGAGAACACCAGCAGCTCCATAAAAGATCCCCTGAATATAAACGGGTGCATTCTCAATGCCTCTTTCATGAAGAGGATGAAAGGTAAGTGTTCTTTTGGTGGTATCAACATCCCAACGACCAGTCTTACGACCAAGGACATAGCCCGGTACTTCTCCAGTAACTCGGTCAGCAAGTGATCCTAACTCCTGTACAATATCGGGATAGACCGACATATCAACGCGTGAGGTACGTGCAGTTGCAATCGCGGCATCATGCATACTCATTGCTTGTTCTGCAAATGCTTCCAGTGCTGGAATCCCACCGGTGAGGTCAGATATATCAGCCATCAATCAGGGAAATCATTAGTTCTTTTTAAGTATTTGCTCAGCGAGCAATCCTACGCACACCCCGCAACTGGTTACGCTCAGTTGACACGCAAGGAAGAGCATGAAGCTCTTCGGCGCGGCTATTAAGGCAACACGAAGGCCGCGACGTGCAACTTCATGTTACACCCATTGATCAAACTTTGGTAAACACGCGAAAATGCATGGCATTTTCGGTGAACTGGGAAATTCTTTGAATTTCCGGTTTCCCGGAAACTTAGTTTTCGAGGATCCTGAAAATCCAACGGATTTTCATGAGTTTGCGTGGCGTGCGATGAGTCGGGGTCCCTTATGGGGTGACTCGTAGGGCATTTTGCGTTACAAAATGACCGTCGCACCGCCATTATTGCCGCTGTAATGCTAAATAGTTTAAACTAATCGTTTATTATACTTCCTGATTGTTATCCATAATTATTTAAGCAAGGGTAACTCTCGCTTGAGAATGGAGATACGTCTTACTCAAGATACGCTCGTGATTGTTTTTGCAGGTCTCGAGAAAGTAGCTGCTCTAAAAGGCACATTAACCATCCCGAGGAACTGTATTCTTTTAGCTGATGCTTCTATTCCTTGGAAACATTGGACATGGTTTCGGGTTGGTACATACATTCCTTTTTTTCTGAAGGCAGGAACATTTTGGACAGATAAAGGAAAAGAATTTTGGTATGTTAAACATGGAATGTATGGATTAACTGTTGAATTACAGAATGCTCCTTACAAGCGTATTGTTCTCGGTCTTTCTGCAAAGGAAAGCATGCAATGGGCAAAACAGATCAATAAAGGCATTTTCAAGAGAAGGTCTTCTTAGATACCTGTACCTTTTTCATGGATGATGCATTGGCGTAGCACTCAATTTCAGGCAGTCGTCGCATGTTTCGTGATTTCTAGGTTACAGGACTTATTTTTTC
Organism: Candidatus Woesearchaeota archaeon; assembly: GCA_016187565.1. NCBI lineage: Archaea > Nanobdellati > Candidatus Woesearchaeota > Candidatus Woesearchaeota archaeon. The sequence goes on along the minus strand of JACPJR010000014.1, from coordinate 72,473 downwards.
TACACCACGCTTCACACTTTTTAGCAAATGAACTATCTTTATAGAACAATTTGCATTCTTCACATCGGTATAATTCTTTTATTTTGGTGACCATATTGATTCACAGGTTTCTCTGATTTATATAACTATGTGATTGTTTCATGGTGCACATGATCAAATCCATGAAAATCGGATTAGTAACTTCCTTTCTTCAGATCAAGATCTTTTCTTACTTTGTCATAATAATGATGATCTCCTAAATGAAACTCAATATAAATCGAATTTTTTACTTTCACGAACATAATTCTGTAATCAGTGTTTCCTATGCGAAGGGGATAGCGAAATGTAAGAAGTTCGCTTACTGTCCATTCTTTGTACGCTTTTTTTGATCCAACAAGAATTGGCTGAATTTTGTTCCTTACTACTTCTTCGACCCATTGATAGATCTTCTCAGCTTTGGTGTCTGTAAGGAGAGATACTATCTGATCAAAGTTTTTACCTAAGAATTCTACTTTATAACTTTGTAAAATCAGCTTTTCGACTTTATTTTTGAAATCTTCAGGACTAACCATGTGAGAAACCTTTTGTTATTGTGTGCGTGAGATCATATAAAAAGTTTTGTGCATCATAATCACGAAGATCTCTATAGTACCCTGATTGTGTATAAAAGAATCTTTTTAAATAAGATTTTTTTCTCTGTTGATTTATTACCTCTGGAACATGTTCTTTAATGTATTTTAAGACCTCCTCATAGTTTCTAAAAAGCTTAATTCTCTTATCTAATTGAAACGTATCCAAGACTTCCTTTGTCTTAAAATATTCAGTGTAAAGGACAAGAAAACGAACATCTTTATGAAATTTGTTTTTTTGATTGAGAAGCGTAGGAACTGCTTCGTTGACAACATGCCAGTAATCTGACATGGTAATTTTAAGTGGTTTCATTGGAAGAATATTTTTTGCGATACAACTTTTTGAGACAGAATGATAGAATAACGAATACAAATCATTAAAGTCAATAATAGCTATTTTTACCTGTTTACTGTTCTTTTTTATTTCTTTTTTTGATCTCGTTATCACAAAGAGATCAATATCCCTATATTTTTCCTTATGAATGAACGATCCTGTTATGAAGCAGTATTTCATTGGCATTTGATCTAAGAGGACTTGTGCTCTTTTGATTCTTTCTTCCATTACTCTTATATTATGGGGGTTATAGATTATCATAGTATTACTTAATTTATACTAATATTTAAATGTTACTAGATAAATAGTAAAAAAATATAAAAAAAGTAATATATAAACTATCAAAGTATATACTTACCGTGAATTTTTCCGATGAGCCAAACACTAAGAAAACGATAGCCTGTACTAAAAAGGCATTATTGTTACATCTTGAATATCAGAATGGGGGGACTGATGACAAACAAAACTAATTACTCTGACAACATCTTCGACTTCCAGAAATGTTGGGAGTTGGCCACTGTTAAGTTTTTTACGCCTCTCAAGCTCTTTTTCATCAAAGAAATTTGTCTTTATCATTCCAGGGCATAAGGTGCTTACTTTTATTCCATAATCTTTTAGCTCTTTCCTTATCCCTTCTGAATAACCCATTAAGGCAAACTTTGTAGCACTGTAAAACTCACCTTGCGCAAATGCCATTTTTCCAGAGATTGAAACGAGATTTATTATTAATCCAGAATTTTGCTTTTTCAGATAGGGAACTGTTAATTTTGTTAGCAATGCTACACCAACTATATTTGTTTGTACCATCTCTTGAAATCTTTTTATATCTACTCTATCACAAGCAACAAAATATCCAAAGCCTGCATTATTAATCAACACATCGATTTTCTTGAATTTTTGAATCGCTTTATTCACGATATTACTCATGTCTTTTTCATTGGTAACATCAGCCTGCATAACTATAAATGTCTCAGAATCGAAATTTTTCTTTAATTCATTGTTCAAACTCTTACATCTATTATTCTCTCTTGAAAACGTCACAACATTGAATCCTTCACTAAGAAGTTGAACAACGGTTGCTTTACCTATCCCTTCTGTTCCACCACTAATAACAACAACTTTTCTCATCATATTGCTTAATTTACAAGTTCATCTTATTAAATATTGCGAAATTAAAAACTCTTCTCCTATAGTTCTTATAGTGAGTACGGTTAAACAAACGCGTCTAATCTTTTTTGTGTTATTGTTTTGAGGAGAAGGCTTTTGTTAAGAAGCTGGTCAGCGTCCATGTGGAATCTTTTTTTGACAAAAATTCGTACATAGTGGATCAGTAACTCTTTATCAGAGAAGGAAATGGGTTTACTTTCCAAGGCTTTTCGTGTGCTCTGTCTCACGACCCAAACGCCAAGCGGGGTGTAGTAGTCATCGGTAATAAAACGTAGTGCTAGTACCGCTGCCTGGTGTTTCATTGCCATCAATTTTTCTACAAGAGCAAGACGGCATGCATAGTATCCTCCAACCGTATGTTCTGCATAGGTTGTTCTTCCTGCATAACCTTCATAATCTGTTGAATATTTTATCTCGCTGTTTGTTTGTGGTGCATAGGTCTCGAAAAGCTCATATCCCCACATCTGTGGAAAAAAAAGAATCAGGTAATAATTGCCGAGATAGCCACCAAAGTAAGCCATATGCTCGGTCAACGGGAAATCTCGTACTTTTTTGAGAAGATTTTTTGCAATAATGTCATCAGATGCAGTAATAGACCATCGTGTTGGAACAAGTTTTCGTTCAGCCTTTATACCAAGATTGCCAATGGAAAGAAGTTTTGTTAAAAATTGTTCATCATAGCCTGCTTTGTACAGGTACATCATGCCTTCATTTGCCTTAAGATCATCCTCAGCAACCACTTTTTCTACTTTTTGCCCAATCGATGGATTGCTTGTAATAACAGCACTTTTCAACTTTCCCTTTGGCCCATAAACTCCTAAACGGGGCTCTTGATTTATTCTCAGCTGCGGTTTTTCACTCAAGTTAACCTCAACATCAACTGGCTTCTTTGCCATTCCTATTTCTTTGCATAGCTCCAGAAGTTTCTGTGTTTTGCGCGCGTCGGTAATGTGTGCGCCAAAGCGTGCATTGATCAATGAACCTCGTAAATCAATAACTTGGGGAATGCGATAATTCTCTCCAGCCCAGTATTTTGGTGCATCATGTTTCCATGCTTCCTCATGTTGTTCTGGAGGGCTAAGAATGCCGACATTTACCTGGGGATATCCAAACCTCCCCACAAAAACATTCGGACTACTTCCCTGGAATCCTGTCGCTGTTTCTGTTTGTAGCTTTTCAAACAAACGGCTTTTCAATGGAAAATACACCTGTCGTGAGAAGTGCTCTTCATGGTTGCTTAATAATGGTAAAGCTTTAAACCAAGGTGGTTTCATCACAACGGGAATGGATGAGAAATATATAATAATTATGAACAAGAAGTGGTTTGATGCAAACTTATTTTTGATAGGCGTGCTCAAGCGTCCTTATCTTTTCTTCAATAGGAGAACGATTGTCAACAACAGGGAGCATAGTTTTATACACTTCAATTGCAGCAGAATAATCCCTGAGTGCTAAGCACTCTTTGACAACACGCTCTCGGCCATCGAGCCATGCTTCTCGTGGAGTTTCTTTGGCAACTCCGATGAGATGTGTTATTCCTGTTATCGGTAAGCCCATCACTGAACTTTCTTTGGATTCTATCTCTGGTGGTGCCTCTTCTGTTACTGTAGCTAACCGTGATGGTCCAGCATAAAATAAACCAGGGTCAATGTACCTCGGATGATTACTTCTCGCTGTCTGAACACGATAATTCTGTCCTTCAAAGGTAATCATCAGGCGTGCTGCAACATAGTCAATGCCGGAATCACCCATGGTTCCAATCTGTTGGCCCGCAGTAACCTTGCTACCTCTCCTTACCTTAATCTCATCGAGATCCATGAGATAAACATAGGCTCCTTCCTTAATCCCTTCTCCTTCTAATGCTAATTTGATATACTTTCCGTATCCTGTTGCCTCTCTTTTTTTTCCTGCAAAAACAACTTTCCCCGGATAAGGGGCATAGACTGGATCTCCTGCTACACCTGCCTCTGCAGGAAGAAAGGTAATCCAATATCTGAATCCATTTTCGTGGTGAAGAGGATCGGTATAAGGACCAAAATGAGCAGTAAGAATTCCTGCGTCAGTGACCTGTGCTGGATCATACATTGCCATCAAGGCAACGAGCCCTCGTGTATAGGGGAGCGTTTCTCCACTAGCACCACCGACATAACGTGGACTGAGGTATTGTTCAAAATCAGTACTTCTTGATCGTTCGCAAGCCTCTGTTACTCTGGTTACTCCCCCATTGTACGAAGCACCTACTTTGTAGAGATCTGATTCCTTAAAATGATCTCCTTCAGGTCTTATGTTAAAATCCCTAAATCTTTCACGGACCGTGGCAACAGTTGCCTGTGCGTTCTGCCTGGGACGTTGCACACCCCGCCAGGTAAATTCATAACCACGGTTTCCTAAATCCTGTACATTAATTCGCATATGTTGGCCCACACCCACTGCCCCTTTTGGTGAGTGTATTACTCGTCCATTCTCGTCAAAATGGCTAACCCTTGATTCCTGAATAAACATACTGAGCACAAGCCTTTCTATACCTGTTTTTAGTTCTTGTTCGTGTCCTCTGAAATCATAATCACTAAAATAATCATTGATTGCTTCACGCACGATTGGTCTATAGGCAACACCATCTCGTTCATTGGCAAACAAAGGTTCCGGTACTGATTCTTCTCGTGATTCCTGTACTGATCTCTCGAGTGATTTCTGAGGAGTATGTGTTTGAGAGTAGCGATGAGAATGAGCCACTCCAGAAGGTGTTTGTTGATCGTGATGACTAAGGAGGTAGTCAATAGTAAGACCGGTAAACCACGCTGCTAGTGTCCCTATCAAGAACAATCGCTCACGAAAAGACCAGTTCGATGGTCGCAACTCGTCAAGCAGGGAAGGCTCTTTATTTTCCAATTTGCGTTTGTATCCTGAATCTTTCATAGTACGGTGATATACACATTATAAAAAACGAAAAACCAGAAGGGTAAAAGGAAGTATTTCCTTATTTTATGCTTTATGTATTTTCGGTATTTTTCCTTCTCTGCTTCTCAGGAAATATCCACAAGACGTATACTTATTCGTCTAAAAATAATGCGTCCATTTCAAAGTCAGAGAGGTCGTCCTTGCTGAGGATCTTTGCAAAATCCTTTCTTGTTTTTGATCGTCGGTCTTCTTCGTCTGCAAGATATTCTAAGTCGTCGTCCATATTCTCACCTATACTCCCCTATAACTACTCTTGAGGGACGTTATAGGGGCAGGAACGGAACTTCTATTTAAATCTTTCTCTTATTTATCACTTCGCAGTCGTATTTCTGTGACATTAAGCTTAAATAGGGCGGTATCTTCACCCAATCGATGAGATCAGCACATAAGACACTTCCGCTGAAACAGGTCCGCGAGATTAGAGAGCAGCTTACCCAATGCCATAAGCCCTTGTTTTTTTTTCACGGTGATCCCGATGGCCTTTGCTCATTTCTTCTCTTCTATCGGTTTATTCATGAGGGAAAAGGAGTTGTGGTGAATACTACTCCTGTCATTGACGAAACCTTTGTCAGGAAAGTGCAGGAGTATAACCCAGATTGTATCTTTATTTTGGATATTGCCGTGGTTGAAGAAGAGTTTCTTGAGAAGGTTCATGTTCCGGTGTACTGGATTGACCACCATGCAGTTCTTGAACGAAAACAGGTCCATTACTATAATCCCCGAAAGCAACATCCAGAGGATAATACTTGTATTTCAAAAATCTGTTATGATGTTGTCCAACAAGACCTATGGATAGCAGTTTGTGGTGTTATTTCAGATTGGCAGATGCATCTTACTCCGTCTTTTTCGCAGCAGTATCCTGACTTACTCCCTGACGGGATTCATCAGCCAGATCAGGCTCTTTTTAGTACGCCCGTCGGAGAGCTCATCCGTGTCTTGGCCTTTATGTTGAAGGGTCGGACGCACGATGTTTACCAAGCAATTAAGATTATGACGAGAATCGAAGATCCTTACGAGATCCTTCGCCAGACAACCTCTCAAGGGAAATATCTCTTTAAACGAGCAAAGAAAATACAGGAAAGTTACGATGCACAGCTTCAGCAAATAAAAGCGTCAGCAACGCAAGACGAGGTTTTACTCTACTCTTATGATGATGATGAGGTAAGCTTGACCAAGGAGCTTTCAAACGAGGCCCTCTATATGTACCCGGATAAAGTCATTATTATTGGTCGTGAAAAAGATGATGAACTGAAGTGTAGTGTCCGGGCTTCTCATTACATTTTACCCCCGCTAATTACTGCTGCACTTCATGGACTCCAAGGCAGAGGTGGCGGACATGAACATGCCTGTGGCGTTGTTGTCAAGAAGCAAGATTTTGATATATTTCTTACACAATTTCGGGAAGAACTCAAACGTGCTAAACTAACGCAGAAACAACACTAACGCTCTTTACTCCATGTTTCAGCGTTGTTATCTTTTGTTGCTCTTTACTTATTCCATCATGTTTCTTACCGTGTTGATCTTCATTTAGTATCGACACAACGAAATAAAGAACTCTTTCAAGTCTGTAAGATGCATCCTCATATCTATCAAGTCAATAAAAGCATTGGCGGTGCTGACTTTGAAATGGAGGTAATTGTCAAGGATCTTCCTGAACTGATCAATCTTATCAACGAACTTAAAACACAATTTCATGATGTCATTAATGATGTTGATTATTTTGGGTTTTCCACCTTCCATATCCTGAAGTACATTCCAGATTAAGGGAAGTCACAATCTTTGCGCAAGAATTCGTTCAGCAACAGCAAAAATCTGGTTTAGAAAGCAGAGGGACCTTATTCGTAAGAAAAAGAAGAGAATAGACAAAGGATTATAGCTCTTCCCCGTAATTTGAAGGAGAATAGGGAAAAAGTATATATTTGTCTTCAATATTTATTGGTTCTTTTGTAAATGCGGAATTTGTTGTATGTCTGAAGAGTGGCCTACTATCGGCATACCCTGGTTCAGGCACAGAGGAAGATGTAAAGAATATCTCGTCAATCGGTGTACGTCCATGAAGAACAATTTCAGCGCGGTATGTGCTTGCAAGTTTATCCAACCCCTCCCTTGTAGTAAAGAACTCTACTACTGACTCAACACCTTCACCCCCGGACTGTATACTATATGCAAGTATGCGGACATCTAAAGCTCTCATTAATGTGAAAAAATGATTTGGTAATTCAATTGGATCTATTTTCAATGAACATCCCCTATGACAAGGAAATCTGCTCACACCTATAAATCTTTTGTAAATGTTTATAAGAGAATAACTGATACTACATTATCCAGAAACAGAGGCCTTACTGTATACAGGAGGGATGTTCAAAAAGACAATAACCTTTATATAGAAACCTCTTTTCATGCCCCTCACGCGTCGGTAGTCTAATGGCTAGGATAGAGGCCTTCCAAGCCTTTGATCCGGGAAGGTGGAAACATGGTTCCACAACGGAAATTCGAATGCCTGAAAGGTTAATCCTTCGGAACGAAAGTCCCGGCCGACGCATTTTTATTTTTCCATGCACAAACAAATCGGAGCATTAATATACCTCTACTGCTTCTGTTCAGAACATTCTAAGCATGATCAAATACATCCTCTTTGATTTTGATGGGACATTAGTAGATTCTGAGAACGTTGGTATAACCATTTACAATGAGTTAGCAAGAAAATATCACACCAAGAAAATTTCTGATGTTGAAAAGTTACGAGGGATGACACTCAGAGAGGTTATCCATGAATTACAGATCCCTTTTTTTGAAATTCCACTTATTGTTCATGATTTTAAAAAGCGGTTTTACAATAGCGTTGAGAACGTCAAACTTATACCTGGCATGAAACCTGTTTTAATGAAACTGCATCTGACATATCCCCTTGTTATTCTTTCGTCGAACAAGGCATCGAGTATTCTTGTCTTTCTGGAACGTGTTGGTCTTGCTTCAATTTTTTTATCGGTTCAAGGAGATTGCTCGGTCCTTGGGAAACATCGTTCTCTGAAGCATTTCATAGCCCGTCAAAAGCTTCGTCCGGATGAGGTTGTCTATATCGGCGATGAACAGCGTGATATTATTGCAGCAAGAAAAGCGCAGATTCCAATTATTTCAGTCAGCTGGGGATACAACTCTCGATCATTGTTAGCAGCCTCAAAGCCAGATTATCTTATTGAAAAACCCCAACATCTTCTTACGACCATTAAGAAACATTTTTCGTGAATCTGTGGCGCTGTAATATCTAAAATTCATTTACACTTTTCTAGTATGTATCTCATGCATAAGCTCAATGTACGTGGCGTTGCTCCATGCTTGATTCCAACATCCTTCTGCACGTAATGATGACGCAGAACTTAGTTCAGGAGCATTACCTATACTTCCATGATAGAGCATTGCTTCAGTACTGGCTTTCTTTATGTTTTCGATGTACGTACGGAATTCTTTCCTATCAACCTTGTGCAGACAACAGGCAGCAAGATTGTTTATCCAAAACCAGGAATCTCCTCGATGATAACTCTTACTATCTTCACCGGTCGAATGAGAACAAAATAAAAGATGATCCTTAGCGATGGTGCTTATGCCTCCCCAGGGCAGCCAGAGCTTTTCAAGCGTGATCCTCAAACAGCGTTTCCACTCTTCGTTACTCAGCAATTCTGGGTAAACGGAGTACGCTAGAAAGATGTTCGGTCGTATGGTTGTGTCAATGGTTTCATCTACTCTATCGGCAAGAACAGGGTCATGCCAGAAGAGACTTTTTACTTTTTTATGCATTGCCTGCTCAAGATCGTAGTAGAGTTGTGCTTCTTTTCTTTTTCCGAGTTTTTTAGAGAGGAGCTGCATGCATCGGTACATCTTTAATCGTAATGCTTGGATCTCGATACAGGCACCTTTTCTGGTGTCATTGCCATACACACTATCCATCCATGTTTCTCCTGGTCCATTAACTGCAAGTTGCTGAACCGTATGATTTTTGAGTAATGCTACAATAACCTCTTCAAGCTTTTCATAGAGCAGTTCGATATCTTCAAAAATAAAATATCGCTCAAGCTCTCGTTCATTTTGCAGTGTCTCGAGAAGATCATAGAGTCGAGAAAACGTCCATCCAGTACTGTCTGCAGTCTTCTCTCCGACGGGAAAACGGGCAGGCATTCTTCCTTGGAGATCGATAGAGCGCAAATGCCGGTACAGTATCTCTTTTGTTTCGTAATAATATCCTTCTTTGATAAGTGCACCAAGACTTACTGCTTCATCACGTGACCAGAGCTGAAAAAACCAGGGCAGTCCTGCAACAATACCCTTGGTGTGAGGCTTTTCTATTCCTTCGAGGGTCATGGTTAAGGCATGAAGTGATCCAAGCGCCTGTTCATACGCTACTCTTTCTTCAGTTTCTTCGTTAGGAATAGGTGATGTTACTTTTCCCTGAGTCACGTGCATCCACCAGGATGAGGCATGACGTTCTTTTGCTTCATAGTTTCGTGCGAGAAGCATTGCGTTCTTGATTGCCTCTTCTTTTGAAATGCCACAACCAAGAATAATTCGTGCATATCTCTTGACGGTGTATGTTACTGCTTCATACGTATACAATTCGAACGGAGATGAATTCCTTCCTTTATCCAGGGGATATACACGTTTTACCCATTTCTCTCGTCGGGTATAGGGCGTTCCGGTGATTATTGCCAGATGGATTTCATAGTCAAGGTCCTTGCTACTTTCGTTCTTCCATTTATGGTATGAGACGACGAGTGTACCATTTTCTTCGCTGAAGGTATATATTCTTCCTTGATCATGGTAATCATAGATCTTACGACAATCAAGCGTAAGTGTTATTTTCCCCGAGAACTCTTTTATTTCATAGAGAACAGCATTCTCCTGGTCAAGAAAAATTTTTTCTGTACGTGCATTTTTTTTACGATAGAGACACGGCCCCTGAGAACTGAGCACGTCTGCAGGGTCATGCTCGGGCATGAGTGTTTCTATTACCTTGTACATCGTCTCATGATGTCTCAAGAAAAATCCCTGAAAGCGTGAGCTATTCTCTTGTGTTGTTTGACAAAGAAAAGACCCCTTCTGGTTTATGAGCATACCAAAAGGAGCCCCTGCTACCTCTTTTTTTATCGTACCGCTAGTACGATCATAATGAATAAGTACCATGCTCTGCCATCGTATTTTGCTGATCACCAACCATTAAGCCTTCTTGTGTTACCGCTCGTACATGTGCGTGTTTTCCAATAATTGCCTTGGTTAATACTGCTTGCGTAAGCATCGCATTCTTGTGGACAATACTATCTTTGATCGTGCTATCTTCGATGATGACGCCATTCTCAAGCGTTACATAAGGACCAATGGTCACATTTTTGAGGACAACATTATTACCAATGTGAACTGGCGGTATAATGGTGATACTTTTCGTGTGTGCTGTACCATTCTCTTGATAGGGAAGAACGGTATCAGTCAGCGACGGCTGCATCTGTGTCAAGAGATACCTGTTTGTTGCCAATAATGTCTCTGGGTTTCCACAGTCAAGCCATGTCTGCACGGGAAGTACGGTAAAATGCGTACCTGTCTCAACCATCCTCTGAAGGGCATCAACAAGATAGAACTCACCGTTGAGATGTTTTCCTTGTTTCATCATGTGTCCTATACTGGAAAATAATTTTTGGTGTTCTTTGATGTAATAAAGACCAATATTGACTAAATTGTTTGGTGGGTGTTCTGGTTTTTCGATAAATTGGGTTACTCGTTGTGCAGCGTCATGGATCACAACACCAAATTTCCGAGCATCCTCAACCTCCTTGACATAGATCGCACCATCGGCAGAAAGATTCTCAAGCTGGTTAAGATTTGCCTCAAAGATAGTATCAACGAAAACAATTAACACCGGACTATGGATATAAGGCTTTGCCAGTGCGATAGCATGGGCCTGTCCTTTCATCTCTCTTTGCTCGATAAATCGCGCATTCAGAGAATAGTTCAGAGTAATATATTCTCTAACCTGTTCACCAAGGTGGCCAATAATGAATACATACTCCTCAATATCTAATGCAGCTAGTTTATCAAGAATGTGCGCTAAAACTGGCTTTCCCGCAACATTGAGCAATGGTTTTGGCGTCGTGTTTGTTAAGGGTTGTAGCCTTGTACCTTTTCCTGCGAGTGGAATGATAACCTGCATGAAATGCCCCCAATTTTCGTAATAATCAAATGACAGAGTTGTATCTATAAAAATGGTGTCATTTGCTATATTTAAAGCTTTGTTTTTCGAGATACGGAACGAGTCTTGTTCTTTGATGAAGCTTTGATTTGAGTATTTCAAACACCGAGGTGTATTCAGTTTAGTTTCTTATAAGTAGTAACAAATAGAAACATTTATATAATAATGCCCTCCATTACCCCAACTCTATGAATATCGAGAGGATTATTGCATCGGGAAAATACGATCTCCATACGATTGAGGATGTTGTTTTCCGTACTGACCGGACGGATTATATGGAAGTAGAGTTTATTGCCCGTCATAACGATGGGATCTATCGTAAAAAACTCCTGATGGTTCTTTCTGTGCCTGATAATTTTCCTGAGCATATCATTGATTTTTTGACTTCCCGTTCACTAACCAAAAGAAAACCAACAACCATGGAGGAGGTCCGTCAAGGCCTTACAGGACTGGGTTACTTTACTTTTAATTATGATCGAGCAAAATCTCCTCCAAGGGTTAGGGGAATAAAGTATGATCCCAACCAGAGGTTATTTACTGTGAGCCCTGCTTTTCCAGAAAAAGGGTTTTACCAAGGAAATAATGGTGTTGTAGACGACGGAGACACCTCTCTCCTAGACTATCTACCTACGAAACCATTTACGAGTTTTGCCGAAGAAAAAGAGTTTCGTAGACAGTATGGGAGAAATAAAGTCTGGGCATGGGGTAGTGAAGGTTATCTCAACGCCATCGAGAGTAATGTACGGGAAGTTGTAGCAACCCTCAACAGGCTTCCCTTTGCTTATGTAAGTGATTGGTCTCACTCTGGGACTCCGAAGGATCATGGAGCTTTTGTTCAACGTGGTTGTAAGCAAAGGCTTAAAAGAAGGTATACCTTAGATTCTCTTGCAGGGGGCGATTCAACATTTGTCGGGGACCATGCAGGGTATATTATTTTTCGAGCAGATGAAAGCAATGAGGCATACAACAGATTTCATGCGCAGGTAACAGCCCTTCCTTCTGTTGAGATTGTGGATCTTGTTGATAGTAATGATCGTAATAGGAGAAATAAGGTATTAGTTGTTCGTGCGAATCGTTCATACACTGAGACCGGAAAGGTTCGTGCCTATCAGCGAGATCTCGAACAGAAATGGGCTCAGGTTTTAACAGTAATGCGTGATTATGTACCAGAATCTCGGTAAAATGTTGCTGCTTCTTCAGGTGTTACTGGATTGATAGTTGTTCCTGTGCCAAGCTCAAATCCTGCCCAGGTTGTTAGGCGTGGTAAGATCTCGATATGGAAATGAAGGTTAGTTCCCTCAGGAGCGTAGTTTATGACCATATTGTACGATGCATTGAGGTGTTGAAGTTTCTGGAGTATTTTCTTCAGTAGAACTGCAAGGCTCTTCATTTCCTCTGGGGAGAGCTCGTCCATCCCTTGGACATGGCGTTTGGAAAACAGCCAAATCTCAAAGGGAAATCTCGACGCGTATGGTGTAAAACAGACTACTTCAGGAGTTTCAAAAACAGCACGGTAGGAATTCTTCTCTGTCTGTATAATAGCACAGTATGGACAGGAGTTATAGTTTTTTATTGCATGTATTTTTTCCTGAATTCTCTGAGGAAGGACATTATAGGCAATGATCTGTGAATGGGTATGTTGGATTGAAGTACCGGCTTCAGCTCCATAATTCTTGAACACTTGGACATACGGGATATGTTGCTTTGCGTTTAGCGCAGTAATCCTCTCTTGATACACGAAAAACACTTTTGCAATATGCTCTTCTGATAAGTCTGCAAGCTGTTTATCATGCTCTGGAGTCTCAACAACAACTTCATGATAACCATAGGCAGATGCAAAGGTAAAAAAAGTATTATGGGTCTGTATTTGCGGATTCCCTTCTGCCACGACTGCAGGAAACTTGTTGGGAAAAACACGGATCAGCCATCCTGCCTTATCCTCACCGTTCCCATTCTTACCCACCGTACCTGTTTCTTTGGTTATTCTGGTGATTTCAGGAGGCGTCATATGTTCATTTCCTGGACAGAAAAAGCATGTTTTTTGATAGTTTGGAATCTTTTGCTGCTGTTCGCTATGGCGAAATTCATCAGGTCTCTTTCCTCGTTCTGTGGCAATAATTGCCCATTGTTCAAGGATGTAGTCTTTTCTTAGTTCTGGCATTTTCTTTCAATGGCTAAATTGTGTGCTCGAATGTAATGAGCAATAAGAATGTTCCAGTCTGCACGTGCAGAAAAAATATTCGCATTGATTTTATTCTTTACTCGTTCATGTCTGTCGAGCAATGCATACTGTTCCAAAAGTTTTGTAAAATTTTCAATGACTTCTTCTTCAGATTTATTCTCTCGCGGTAACACAAAAATTCCGCTATTGCTTTCGCCCTGCACAAACGGAGCAATGAATTTTCCAAAGCCACTGAGATCAGAAGTAATGGCAGGTACGCTTAATGCAGCCGACTCTAAAGGCGTATATCCCCACGGTTCATAGTAAGAAGGAAAAACGCCTAAATGGCAGCCGCTCATCGCATCATAATACGGCAGATCCAGAAGTCCGTCAACACCGGTCAAATAAACCGGGTAGAGGATGACTTTAACGGTATCTTCTTGACGGTTGAGTAATCCTTCCTGCTTAAATTGTCTAATGATAGTATCATTTTCCTCATGGTCAATACGGTGAGTACAAAAAGGAGGATTTCCATTCTTGATAAAGCTGAGCAGGTGTCGTTTATTTTTGAGCTTGAATTCATTCGAGAAGATGATCCCTTCGCTGAGCTCTTTACGGGATACAATGGCTTGAATGATATCTGTTTCCATGTCCTCCCCACTGCGCACGACAAAATCTTTAATGTGCTTATAAAACGTTTTACTTTCAAGCAGTTCAGTTTTAATGCCAAACGTTTCTTGAGGAATCCAAAAGAAAACAACAATAGTCCTTTCAGGGGTTCCTTCAGGTTGTGATTTTTTTAGGGATTGGTTAAGTTTCCCTAACGCTTTGATGAAAATGTCGATGCCTTTATTGCGAAATTCATATCTGCCGACAATGAAAAAAGCAAGGGTATGGTCTAAATCAAAGGTGTAGTAGGGAAAGAAGAAATAACTGAGGAATTCTCGAATTTTTTCACGATTCCTCCGGTGAGCGATAGCAGCTTCCTCAAAGGTAAAAAACTTTTCAAAGTCCAAACCATTGAGTACGAGTACTTCTGGTTTTCTTCCCAATATTTTTTCTGCCTCAAGCGCCGTTGTCTCAGAGACGGTTGTAAATATATCAGCCTGCTGAGCACAGGCCTTTTCTGTGGTAAATTTAGCTTGAATTCCGTGCGCATATGCTTCTCGAGTCGGATCTATGGTTGGTAATATCGTGTAGAGATCGCTCGCAGAGGCAAGGGTCCTTCCTAACATAGTAGCATGGGTTGTGAATACGGTAGCAAAGGGCAACTTCTGCATCTTCACGTACAACAGCGTAAACCCACTTAGCCATTCATGCGTATGGACGACTGAAGGTTTTCCTTTGAGTTGCGGAGCAACCAGTTCAAGGAACATGCCAACAGCCCATGCCCAGAGCATTGGTTCCTCAAAGTCCCACCCTGTGTGGAGAGAATCAATCTGGTAGGTATCCCATAATTTTCGTTTGATGGCATCTTTCTGCGGGAGTAATCCATGGAAATCAATGAGAATTACCGACGGCTCTCCCCGAACCTGCCATTTGCCAAAATAGCATCGTATGCCTTGTTGTTTCAGCACGCTGACAGCTTCTTGGCAGAATGCTGGAGCAGGACATTCGTTCATCTCTACCTTTGCTTTGTCTTCAAAATATGGACCAATAAGATAATATTGTGGGTACAGCTTATTCAGAAGCCCTGCCTTTGTTTTGACAACCGTGTAAATACCGCCAACTTTATTGCACACTTCCCACGATACTTCAAAAAGATATGACGCATTTGGATTCATCATCGACCTCGCGTGCTATAATGTAAAGTAGTACACTCAGGGGTTTACGTCATAGAGGATGCACGCCATTATTGGTACTACGTTACCAAGCTTACTTTACTATAAACTGTTTTTTTAAAGATATTCTTCATCTTGTTATTCTCTTGCTTTTATAGCTTTCTTGCTTCTTGAGAGGAGTAACACTACCCTCATTCCCAAATCGCCCCTAGCGCACAAGTAATATAAAGGATTTTGTTTTTACTTCTCTTTTATGGATCCGTCAAACCAAGCTCAGAGAAAACAGCGCAGGTTATTACTCATCGCTATAATCCTTGTAGCAACGTTGCTGATGAATTATGCTTTTGCAGATTCTGGTAAGGTGACGAGTAATCACAATTATGGGCTCACTTTTTTTTGGATTGCTGTTTTGCTTCTTGCAGCAAAGATCTCAGGTCTTGTTGAAAGATTAGGACAGCCCTCTGTTCTTGGTGAAATTCTTATTGGTATTCTCTTAGGAAATCTCGCCTTACTTGGCGTCTCTGTTTTTGAGCCGATTAAAACTGATCCATTCATTGCTTTCCTTGCTGAATTTGGGATTGTTCTTCTCTTATTCCATGTGGGATTAGAATCGAGCATTCATGAGATGAAGAAAGTTGGATGGAGGGCCTTGCTTGTGGCTTGCATTGGTGTTGCCGTCCCCTTTCTGTTAGCAACCTTGGTAGTAGGTCCACTGCTCTTTCCTGAGTCCTCATTTCAAGTCTATCTTTTCTTAGGTGCAACCTTAACCGCCACCTCAGTAAGCATCACTGCCCGTGTATTCAAAGACCTCGGAAAATTAACCATGAAGGAGGCACAGATTGTTTTAGGCGCTGCGGTTATTGACGACGTTTTGGGGTTAATCATCTTGGCAGTCGTCTCTGCCATTGTTACTTCTGGTGCAGTTAGTTTGCTCCAGATTAGCTGGATTACGCTTAAGGCAGTTCTTTTCTTGGCAGGAGCTATACTCTTAGGATCCTTTTTTGCTTCTCTCTTAGGACAGGGATTTTCAAAGATTCATACAGGCATTGGTATGAAGCTAACCTTAACCATTGCTTTTGGGCTTATTATTTCTTATATCGCACAACTCATTGGACTAGCTCCTCTTGTTGGAGCATTTGCAGCAGGGCTTATTTTAGAGCCGGTACACTTTCGCTATTTCAGAGAACCTGAGATTGTCGAAGAGATAAAAAAAGAGCATCTCAAAGCAGAACGTGCTAAAACAGAAAGTCCTTCTGTATCCGGAATGTCTGAAGTGTCTGGAATGTCAGGTGGGTTGTATGCCATTATCCAAAAACATGCTGACCGGCATATTATTGATCTTATAGAGCCAATAACACTCATCTTTGTTCCTTTATTCTTTGTAATGACGGGCGTTGTTGTTGATCTTACCGTACTTTTTGATCTGAAGATACTCCTTATTGCTTTAGGTGTAACGCTTGTTGCTGTTCTCGGAAAGTTATGTGCTGGCTTGGCTGCGGGCAACGTGAATAAATGGCTTGTTGGCTGGGGGATGGTTCCTCGAGGAGAAGTAGGTTTAATCTTTGCAACCATTGGAAAAGGACTTGGTGTTATCAATGATCAGGTGTATGCTATTATTGTTATTATGATCGTTATTTCTACCCTTATAACCCCTCCGATCTTGCATTACCTGCTTAAACACATGCCGAATAATAGAGTATAGAATAGGCATGGTATCCGTATGATTATTTCTGCCCGCAAAAAATTTAAAACCGAAAGGTATTTATATGTCCTATACCAAATCCGTATACTAATATAACTTTTTGCAAATCTAATAGTCCAAAAATGGAAAAGAGGTCGGAAAAATGGCGGTAGAAAAACGATTCTTTATAGCGGCAATTCTCGTGGTTTTTATCATTAGTTTGGGTGCACTGATTTATACGGTTGAGAATAAGTCATGCAGTGGTCCAGGTTGTAATGAGGTTACCGGTATGGCTATTGCAGAACAAGGCGTAGCTCTCAGTACGTATACTGATTCAGAAAAAGGTCTTGCCTTTGGTGCAGGTGTTGTTAATGGCCATAATGATCTCTATCTTTCCAAAACGTCTGATAATGAAAAATTCTTTCTTCTGGATGCTGGCGGTGTGATGAAGGTTACTACTAATTATGATACCCTTACCCAGGTTCCTCAAGGTGATACCTATTTCTCCACGATAGGTGTACAGAGTGATGGAGTTTATGTTGTCAAGACCTCTGCAGGGGATTATTTTAAACTTAAGGTGACGACGGTTAATGATAATAATGTTGTCCTTGATTATGAGCAGCTTGGAGGAGCAGGTGTTTTGGTACTTCCTTCAACTGCTGTTACCATCGGGCAATATAATGATGGAGCTGGCGGATCAGTTAATTTTACGAAAGTATCCAATGGAGACTACACGCCTCAAATAGGATCTCCTGCTGTTGACCTGATGTATGTACAACCCGTTCCATTAGCGGCCAATCAACTCTCTGGAGGAGCTGGGAGATTTTTGGCAGTCTATAATGGTACTATCTTTGAAGAATGGTCATCGACAGGCCGAATGACGGTTAATGCTATGGCTGATCCTCTTCAGCTTGGTCCTGAATGGGTTACAAACAGTACTCCTGTAGTCAATGGGATATACGGAGTTTATGCTAAGGATGGCAAATGTTATAAATTTACCATTGCAGAAGTAAACCCGAACAATGTTTCAACAGGAAGATTTGCAGCGGGAATGGACTATAGCCAATCAACTGGTTGTCGGTTCACCTCTCAATTAAAAGAATGGAATGTTGGTGGGCTTAAACTCGGATTGAATATTTCACTTGAAAATCATACCGGCGCTTTGAAGAATAACAGTTTTGGAGATCTTCGTTACTTAGATACGAGTCTACCCGCGGATAGTACTCCAGAACTTGCTCCAACGAGTGGTTATATCTTAAGAAGTGCTAATGCTAGCTTGGCTTCGATAACAACCGCGCCAGCAACAGAAAGCGGTCAATATTCTGGAAGCCTTGTTGCCAATCAGAGTAGCCATTATATCATCATTAGTGCTAATGGTACCAAGTGCTTTAAGTTTACGATAAATAGCGTGAGTAGTAACCCTGGAAGTAAATTCGCCTTGATCGGTGTTGGTGAATCTGCTAATTATGTTGCCAGCCAACAGCAGCAACAACCACAGGGACAACAAGGAGCAGTAACCGTAGCTATTCGACGTTGGAACGAAAGTCTAGGAGGAGCCACGGACAGTCTTAATATTTCAGCAAATGGTCCTCAAATGTTAAAGACAACCAATCCATGGGCAGATATGCGCTATCTGGATACTAATGCAGATGGTATTGCTGATTTGGATCCACGAAGTAGGGTTATCAAAATTACTGGTGTTAACGATGTTAGCCAGATTAATTCTACGCCAGGATTTGCTAACACCAGTTGGAAAACGCGTTTGGCTCCTATAGCCAATTCATTTTACGTTGTTGTTAATGAATTGAACACGAGTTGTTTCAGCTTAAGGTAGTCTATGCCAATGCCTCGGATACTGCAATGAATATAACGTTAGGAAACAAATCTACCTCGTTTAGTACCCAAGCTGGCTGTGTCTTTGGCCAACAACAACAACAACAGCAGCAACAACAGCAAGGACAACAGCAAGTCACTGCGGTTATTCCTCTCTGGGATACAACCATTCCAGGAAACACCCAGAGCATTAATATTTCAGCAACTGGTGCACAGATGTTGAAAACGAGCGAACCTTGGGCAGATGCTCGTTATAACGATCGTAATGGAGATAATGTTGCTGATATTGACGTACGAAGCAAAGTAATCAGAATGACGAGTGCGAGTAGTCTTGCAACTATCACTACAGCACCAGGGTTCTCGAATGCAAGTTGGCAACATGGCTTGACTCCTCAAGCAGGTGCATTTTACGTTGTCGTTAGCCAGCAGAATACAACCTGTTTGAGTCTTAAAGTAAACAGTTTTAATGCCAGTGCAATCAATATTACGCTTGGAAACAAATCTACTTCATTTAGTACCCAAAGTGGTTGTGTCTTCGGCGCACAACAGCAACAGCCAGAGCAACAACAACAGCCAGAGCAACAACAACAGCCACCACAGGATCAATTCTTCCATGATGATTTTGCTGGAAGTATCTGTACCTCACGGACAACGCAAAATGAATGTTCCTTAGCAAGCCAGTTTGGCGCTCCTTGTTTCTGGAATTTCACCGGATTAAATTGTGCTACACAAACGTTTGGTCAGGATCTCTATAAACAAGAGCAGGTAGTGTCGTGTAATCAAGTTTTTACCCAAAACATCTGTAATGCATTTAATAGCTCGATTTGTGTGTGGAACGCAACGACAAGTAGCTGTAGGTCAGCAGCAGGCTATAATGCCACGAGAGGAATTGCCTGTGCAAGTATTGTTGGTGTCGAAGTCTGTGAGATTCAGACGACTAATATCACTGAGTGTGGACCTCTAGGCTGTCAGGTTACGGGGCAGGTCAATCAAAGTGTTTGTACGACTAATAGCACTGCCTGTGGTAGCTTTACCCTCTTACCGAATTGTTGTGCGTGGAACGCTAGCTCGAGTAAATGCGAAGGTGCGCAGAACAACAGCTGCTTTGATCGGATAAGAACCGATAACCCCTTTAATACTGGCTGTCAGGGAGCACGAACACAAACAGATTGTAGTGCTGCAGCAGCTACCTATCAAATGCCGTGTGAATGGCGAAACGGATTCTGTGAATTCAAGGCAGACAATATGTTCGAGCAAGGCGCTGAGATGTTTGATCGCTCCTTTGATCAAATTAGCAGTGAAGCATCGTGCATTGCTGCAGGTGGCTTTTGGAAACAGCGTACGTTTACTGATCCTACGGGAAATACCAAGACTTTGAATGAGTGTGAAATGGGCTTTGGGTCTGAGAGGAAGAGTTGTAATGGGGCATGTTTTGCCTGCGAACAAAATGGATCAACTGCATGGCCAACAGCAGCACTCGCGCAATCTGCCTGTGAAAACTCTACCTTAGGATTCTGTCGCTGGCGCTTAGACTCGCATGCACCGAATGGTGTTGGTATTTGTGAAGACGATAATCGTTTTAGTTCCTTCGGAAACATGGGAAGCTGTGATACGGATTGTAAGGCCTGTGAGTTTACCTCCCCTGATCAGGTTGCAACAAAATGTCAGAACAGCCAAGCAGGCTGTACCATGGTAACCCGTAAGAATACCTGGGGAACAGAAGTGCATTGTGAAAGTAACTTAACGAAATCTTGTGTTGATGACTGCCGTATGTGTTTTGTTCAAGGGAACAGCAGCGATAACAACACCTGTCTCGGCAGTCCACGAACCTGTGAATGGGAGTCTACGTATCATTTCTGTAAGCCTGTAGGCCAGACCGTTGAATTCTGTGCTGACAGCATTGATAATGACAATGATGGTATGATTGATTGTAAAGATACAGACTGTTTCAACACGAATCAGCCATGGTTAAGTGACCCAGCCTGTGGTGCAGATATGTTTAAGGACTTTAAATCTGGAAGCCGGAATCTGAATACGTTTTTTAGTGCTGATGGTGGAGACTTTATGCTGATGGCCAATCGTATGATGGAAGAGGGCGGAGATCCGGGAAGGCCCATCATCCTTGGAACCGACCAAAGTGGCGATGCTACACCCGGGTCGGTTAATATGCGTGACTTTGGATTAAAGGACAAGCCTAAGGCATTTAGCTTTGGTGTAACGGTAACCAATGTTTCTGGAGCAGCCCGTTGTCGGGAAACTCTAGGAGCAACTGGTACTGATAATGTGAGCATGTTTGTCTACATGGATAGTGATAACAACGTCACCAATAACTGTAGAAGTATGGAAAACAATTTTACCGGCTTTGAGTTTTACTTCAGCTTGGTAAGCGAATGGAATGGTACAGGCGCTAACGAGAAGCGTGTTGCCAGGATTTGTGCAAATAACAGCTGGCAGGCATCGTCCATTGTTCTCTCGGCAGATTACCGACGGGATTGTCAGTTTATCCAGGGAATCAGCATGAATGTCAAGAAGTCAGACCTCTTGAATTACAATCAGTTGTACAACACAACCGTGCCTGTGCGTCTCTACGTGACCACTGCGGGAGGAAATAGGGGCGCAACTAATCCGAGCGACGTCCTTGACAACGGTCCGGTCTATTACACCCCAGGTGCATTTGATGTCAAAAAAGAACGATGTGATTTAGTCGGTGTAGACTATGACGGAGATAATATTACTGCTGAGCAAGATCCAGATTGCAGCGACTTCCTCCGTTATGGGTATGTACGTCTTGAAGGAGGCCCTGAATGCCGTGATGGTCTTGACAATGATCAGAATGGGCAGGCTGATTGTGCAGATCCGAGTTGTTCCTTTGATTTTGCCTGTAGGAATGTGGTTAACTTTACCAATGATAAGCGAGCACCTACTATTAAGATGCAGAAGGATTTAAAGTTCCCTGACGCTCTTGAAATCAAGTGGATAACTGACGAAGCTTCAACAGGATCTGTTGAGTTTTACAACGATCAGAATTGTACTGCGTTAAACATAACGGTTACCGAGCCCTACTTTGCGTTCCCCTACTCGAGCAGTCACAAGGTATTCCTTGATCAAGCAAGGCTTGGGTTTGGGTTGTCGGCAAATATGACCTACTACTACAAATATGCAGGAGCCGATCAGGTTAACAATACCTACAAGAGTGCTTGTCTCAACGCAACTACAGCTGCCGCAGCAACTGCAACTGATTGTCCTAAATGTTTTCCTGTGCTGGACTTTGCCTTTACTCCACCAGTTCAGGATATAACCAATCCACGGGGAAGACTCAACATGAGATTTGATTTAGGGGGCGGAGCTTCACAAGTCAACATAAATCTCAGCAATTCCTCAACCCAGGCACAACAGATCAACTACAGTCAGGGACAAAACACAACCGTTGTTTTGAACAATCCAAGCTCGTCTGTTCCGTGGGAGATTCAGCTTGTTGGTGTTGATATTACCAGCACACCGGCAACATCCTTTAGCAATCTCTCTACAGCAATCTTGTATAACCAAACCAATGGAAGTCGTGGATCTAACAGTTCCCTTATTGGTTTAAGTGGTTCTGTTTATACGGCACTTATCCAAGAGTGGAGGCCACAACGTGTTCGTATTAAGGTTCAGGGAGAAGGTACGAAACTGTACCATTATTCTGAAACTAATGTTACCGACAAGTTTGATGTTACCACAAATGCAACACGAATGGGTTACAACAGTACGGATAACACCACCCAATGGGAGTTTGCTACCGGGCTTTTGGGATTTAGTCTCTATGGAGGAGACGATTGCAATGCCAGTTGGTCGTGTTCCGGATGGGGTACGTGTACGAATAATGTGAAGTATTGTACCGGAGGTTGGGTTGACAGTAACAGTTGTGGTGTAGCATACGCTGGATCTAACTCAACCAGTTGTACCAGTGAGAGTCAAGATCAAGGTACATCCAGTGGAGGCTCAGTCTCTCCAGGATCTGGAGGATCAGGACCACAGAGTAGTATTAGTCCTCCTGCACCAAGTGCAGGAACTGCTGCAGCAAAAGCCCAGTTTATCCTTAGCAACTTGAATCAAGGAGCAAATAAAGTTAAGGTTGCTGACACCAACATACCGGTGAGTGAGATTGTCTTTACCCTTGATAAGGCTGTTGGTACTCTTGGATTTACGGTTGCAGCACTTGAAGGAGAGCCAGAGACGGTTAATGTTTACAGTGGTACGGTCTATAAGTACCTGGAGATTGGAACTGAAGCAATTAGCCCTGAACGAATAACCAGCGTTATCATTCGCTTTGCAGTGCCAAAGGCGTGGCTCACCGAAAATAATCTTGCAGAAGAGGATATTGTTCTCCTTCGCAACGATAATGGCTGGAAACGTTTGGTTACTGAGAAAGAGAGTAGCGACGATACCATGGTTAAGTACTGGGCAGGTTCTCCAGGCTTCAGTGTCTTTGCCATTGCAGCAAAACCAGGAACAGAATCCTTAACGCAACAGGAAGTTCCTGTGGAAGAACCTGTTCCAGAAACAACGCAGCCTCTTGAGCCAACCCCAGAGCAAGAACCGCCTCTCGAACCACAACCAACAGTACAGGAAGAACCACCAACGAGTCAACGTTGGATCTGGATAGTTGTTGTCGTCCTTGTTGTTGGAGGGCTTGGTGTACTCTTCTTTAAATCAAAGAAGAAGGGAGAACAAAAGAAGGAAGCATAAACTTCTTTATTTTTTCTTTTATCTTTTTCTTGAATGTTATGATTGCCTTTTTACAATCGTTACTTCAGTTGTTTCTTTTTTCGCTTCTTTTCTTCTGCAGCAATGGTCAATGTTGTTTTGATGATAGCATCAGGACTTAATGAAATACTGTCAATGCCACAATCAACAAGAAATTCTGCAATCTCTGGAAATGAGCTTGGAGCATCTCCACAGATACCAATTTTTCTTTTTTTCTTTTTTGCTACAGTTATGACTTGCTTAATAAGCCTTCGTACTGCTTCGTTACGCTCGTCAAAGATATGAGCGACAAGTTCTGAATCCCTATCGAGTCCGAGCGTTAGCTGCGTAAGGTCGTTACTACCAATACTAAACCCATCAAAAATATCAGCGAAGAGGTCTGCGAGAATAACGTTCGAGGGTATTTCACACATCACATATACTTCTAACCCGTTCTTTCCACGTTTCAGTCCATATTTTTCCATCTCTACCAACACCTTTTTTCCTTCCTCAACTGTTCGGCAGAATGGTATCATGATCTTAACATTGGTAAGGCCCATCAGATCTCTCACTAAAGCAAGTGCTTTACATTCTAGCCCAAATGCTTCACGATAACGGTCATCATAGTACCTGGAAGCGCCTCTCCAGCCAATCATGGGATTACGTTCTGTAGGTTCATAGAGACGCCCACCAACAAGATCTGCATATTCATTGCTCCGAAAATCACTTAAACGGACAATAACATCGTGCGGATAGAATGCAGCACCGATCATTGCAATCCCATGGGCAAGTTTGCTTACATAAAAACTGGTTTTATCTGGGTATCCTTTGGTAAGCGACTCAATCTGCTCTTTGAGGCTTTCATCCTTCAACTGGTTGAAATGGACTATGGCAAGAGGATGTACCTTGATGTAGTTGCTGATGATGAATTCTTGACGCGCAAGCCCCACACCTTGGCTGGGTAAAAAACTGAGGTCAAATGCCTTTTCCGGATTACCAACGTTCATCATGATTTTTGTTTTTGTCTGTGGTACTTCATCTAGGTTCATTCGTTCGATATCAAACTTAAGTTGTCCCTCATAAACGAAGCCAGTTTCTCCTTGTGAGCAATCTACGGTTACTCCTTGTCCTTGTTTTATGACGTCTGTGCCATTATCGGTGCCTACCATGCAGGGTATGCCTAATTCACGACTGATGATGGCTGCATGACACGTCCTTCCACCCCTATTCGTGACAATTGCTGCTGCAATTTTCATAACCGGTTCCCAATCAGGGTCAGTCATATCGGTAACAAGAACCTGGCCTTTTTTGAAACGACCAATCTCACTAACATTTTTGATGATAGTAGCCTTTCCTGCACCTATTTTGTCACCGACGCTGCTTCCCGTAACAAGGACTTTTCCTTTCTCTTGGAGTTTGTATCTTTCATACACATTGCGTGTTTTTTGTGAGTGAACGGTCTCAGGACGTGCTTGAACAATGAATAACTCATTTGTTGATCCATCTTTTGCCCATTCCATGTCCATGGGTTTATAGTTCCCTGCCTTTTTACTATAGTGATCTTCGATAGTGCATGCCCAACGAGCTAATGTTAGGATTTCTTCATTGCTGAGCACATAGCGCATACGATCTACGGCATCGACTTGGACATTGATCGTGTTTTTATTCCCATGAAGATCATAGATCATCTTTACCGCTTTTTCTCCAAGCTTTTTGGAAAGAATGGGCTTATACCCTTGCTTTAAGGTCGGCTTAAAGACATAGTATTCATCAGGATTTACCGCACCTTGGACAACGTTTTCTCCTAACCCATAGGCTGCGGTAATGAAGACGACATTCTTGAAACCAGACTCGGTATCAATAGAGAACATAACACCGCTACCTGCTAAATCAGAGCGAACCATTTTTTGGATACCAATAGATAATCCCACGGCAAAATGATCAAAGCCTTTATCAACCCGATAGGAGATTGCCCTATTGGTAAAGAGCGAAGCAAAACATTTCTTGCATGCTTCAAGGAGCGCATGCTTTCCTTTAATATTGAGGTATGTTTCCTGTTGTCCTGCAAAACTTGCGTCAGGAAGATCTTCTGCTGTTGCTGAGCTTCGAACAGCAACGTCAGTATCTTCGCCGTACTGTTTACACAGTTTCTCATACGCAGCAAACAACTCGTTCTGAAGTTCTTTAGGAAACTCAACTGATTTAATGAGTTCTCTCACTTTATGTCCGCGTTGTGATAGATTACGCATATTTCGTGTATTCAGATCCGAGAGCGTTTCTTTGATTCTAGTTTCAATCCCCGCATTTTTCAGAAGATAGTGATATGCATGAGCAGTAACAGCAAAGCCATTGGGAATGTTAATACCTTTGGGCGTGAGATGACGGTACATTTCACCAAGCGAAGCATTTTTTCCTCCCACGAATGGAACATCTTCAATGCCAAGTTGGTTAAACCAGAGAATGAACTGTTTTGCTTTGTCCATAGGATAACCCCCTTCTTTTTTTAATCTACTTCTGTCTTTGTGACCAGTGTATACATCCAAAACCAACAAAGTATTTAAATCTTTATTATTGCCGTTCTTTGAGTAACTGCTCAACGACACTGGGATCGGCAAGTGTTGTGGTATCACCCAATTCAGTACTTCCCTCTGCAATTGCCCGTAAAATCCTGCGCATGATTTTTCCGCTTCTTGTTTTTGGCAGTGAGTCTGCAAATTGGATTTTATCCGGCTGTGCAATAGGTCCGATCTCTTTTCTAACATGAAGACTGAGCTCTTCCTTGAGTTTATCCGATTTTTGCTTTCCTGTTTTGAGGGTGACAAAAGCATAGAGGGCTTGACCCTTAACGTTGTGTGGCATGGGTACAACAGCAGCTTCAGCCACTGATGTATGGCTTACCAAAGCACTTTCTACCTCTGCGGTGCCAATACGATGACCCGAGACATTGACAACATCATCGATTCTTCCCATAATCCAAAAATATCCGTTTTCATCTTTTTTTGCGCCATCCCCGGTCAAATACATATTCTTAAATTTGCTGAAATAGGTTTTGACATACCGTTCTGGATCCTTCCAAACACTTCTTGCTATTGCAGGCCATGAATTCTTGATGACAAGATAGCCTCCTTCGTTTGTTCCTGCTTCACTTCCATCTTCTTTGAGAACAGCTGGCTCAATACCAAAAAAGGGAAGGGTTGCAGATCCAGGTTTGAGATCAATAGCACCAGGAAGCGGTGTAATAAGAATTCCTCCTGTTTCTGTCTGCCACCAGGTATCAACAATAGGGCATTTTTTGTTTCCTATTACCGTGTAATACCACATCCATGCTTCGGGATTAATAGGCTCTCCCACACTGCCCAAGAGCCGTAGTGAACTGAGATTATGTTTCTTTGGCCAGGTATCTCCGTCTTTCATCATTGCTCTGATTGCAGTAGGTGCTGTATAGAAGATGGTCACTTTGTATCGTTCAACGATCTCCCAAAATCTGTCTGGTTGTGGATAGTTGGGAACACCTTCAAACATAACGGTTGTTGCTCCATTGAGCAGCGGGCCATAAACAAGATAGGTATGTCCGGTAACCCAGCCACAATCTGCCGTGCACCAGTGAATATCGTTGTCTTTAAGATCAAAAATATATTTAGTAGTGAGGTAGGCATACACCATATACCCGCCAGTTGCATGGATAACTCCTTTGGGATTTCCTGTCGTACCACTGGTGTAAAGAATAAACAACGGGTCCTCTGCATCCATTGGTTCTGGTTTAGGCATACCATTTTGTTGGTGTTGATTTATTTCCTCATGCCACCAACTATCTCTTCCTTTTTTCATAGCAACCTTATTTTTTGCCCATTGAAAAACAATGACTTTTTTTACGGATGGACAGTCTTGTAATGCGTCATCAACATTTGGTTTTAAGGGTATGACTTTTCCATGGCGAAAGCCTCCGTCTGCAGTAATGATCATGGCTGCTTCACTATCTTGTGCTCTTTTTTTTATCGATGCTGCGCTGAATCCGCCAAAAATAACGCTATGAATAGCACCAACTCTTGCACAAGCGAGCATGGCAATAGCGAGTTCAGGGATCATGGGCATATAGATACAGACACGGTCTCCTTTGGTGATGTTCTTTGCCTTCATTAGATTCGCGAATCGGCAGACTTCACGATGTAACTGTTCGTAGGTATAGGACCGTTTTTCTCCATTTTCTCCTTCCCAGAGAATAGCTATTTTATCTTTTACCTTTGTCGTGAGGTGTCTGTCTAGACAATTAGCACAGACATTTGTTTTTCCTCCAACAAACCACTGGACAAAGGGTTTCTTAGGAGAGGCGAAGACCTTCCTCCAAGGTTTGTACCATTCTAATTCTTTGGCAATGGTTCCCCAGAATTGCTCTGGATCTTTGATAGACTGTTGATATCTTTTCTGATATTCTTCATAAGAACCTATATGAGCATTCTTTCGAAATGCCTGCGATGGAGAAAAATGTCGTTTTTCGACAAGCATTGAATCGATCTTTCCTGTGATGTCCATTGCCCTCACCTCTTTCACCGGTCTTTCATTGATTTCTTTCATAAACAGGAAAGGTCTTCTATAAAAATATTCCTTTTCGTATTCTTACTACTTTCCCGTTAAAGAGAAAGCTTAATAAAGGAGATCTTCTTCAATGTGCCCAGCTGCATTAGTAAAACACCGAGTATAAGCCGAACCAATAGAAAGTATGCTCTTAGTTCCTCATAATGTTAGGACTAAGATGTTTTAGTATCGTATAGCATCTTTTTGTCAGTATCGGGCACAGAAAAAAGAGGTATTTAAGAGTAAAATGCGTGTCCTTATGTTCGGGTGGGAATTCCCTCCCTTTAATCAAGGCGGACTTGGTACTGCCTGCCACGGTCTCACCAAAGGTTTAGTCAATAATGGCGTCGATATTACCATTGTCCTTCCTCAGCAACCTGAAGGCATCGTCATACCTCATGTTAACTTTCTTGTTCCTTCAGATCATTTCAGGATGATTCGTGGAGTTCCTGCTTTTTTTGTTCCTTATGATAGTCCCGATGCTTATCTCGTACGAAAGAATGCTCACGAGGGGAAGTCTCTTTATGGCAAGGACCTCTTTCAGGAGGTTTACCGGTATGCCATGGCTATTGCAGAGCTGGTAAAGGATCATCCTTTTGAGATTATTCATGCCCATGATTGGATGACCTTTCCTGCAGCTATGCTTGTTAAGCAGGAAACACATAAACCCATGGTCGTCCATATTCATGCAACTGAATTTGACCGTGGAGGTGGAAATTGCAATCAAGCAGTTTATGCCATAGAGCGTACAGGAATGCATGCTGCTGATCATATTATTACGGTAAGTAACTACACCAAAAACATGATTGTCCAGCATTACGGCATTCCGCCTGAAAAGATTTCTGTTGTTTACAATGCACTTGATAATTCATTTTTTTCTCCGTCCTTGGATGAGTTTAGCTCTCGGTGGACTGATGATAAGGTAGTGTTATTTCTCGGTAGAATGACACTCCAAAAAGGTCCAGATTATTTCTTGTATGCAGCTAAAAAGGTCTTAGAGCTAGATGACAAGGTTACTTTTATTATGGCTGGAAGCGGAGATATGGAAGGGTATCTTATCAGTAAGGCAGCAGAATTAGGCATTGGACACAAGATTTTCTTTACGGGCCAGCTTCGTGGAGAAGACGTTAGTAAAATGTATCGTATGGCAGATGTTTATGTTATGCCCTCTGTTTCTGAACCTTTTGGCATAACGCCTCTTGAGGCACAGTATCATAATGTTCCGGTCATTATTTCAAAGCAGTCAGGTGTTTCTGAAGTCTTACATCATTGCTTAAAGGTTGACTTTTGGGATGTTGATGCTTTGGTTAATGCAATGCACGCGGTTATTCACCATCAGCCACTTCATGATTGTTTAAGCATGAATGGGAAAGATGAGGTACAAACATTTCAATGGGATACTGCTGCTACACGATGCGTCTCTGTTTATGAACAAGTCTTTCAGCAAATAGCTTCACGAGAGGTGAGTTAAGATCGTTGGCGTTTGTTTTTATTTTCAAGTTCATCAACCCTGTCGGTTACGAAATTACCGAGTGTTTGATATAGGTCATAATCATCAGTATTTTGATGAGGAAAAAAATAAGACGATTATGCAGAAGGTTGCAAAAAAGTGTTATCTCCCTGCAAATGCACTTTTACATCGACTTATCAAAGAAAATAATGGTTCCTTTAAAGTTTCCTTTAGTATTACCGGTATATTTCTTGAACAATGTGCTCATTACGTTCCCGAAGTTCTTGAAAGTTTTCGTCAGCTTGCTGCAACAGGATGTGTTGAATTCTTGGGAGAAACATATTACCATTCTTTAGCATATCTCTATGCGAGAGATGAATTCAATGAACAGGTTCAACAGCATCATGAACTGATGCAGCAGACCTTTGGGAAGACACCAGTTATTTTTCGAAATACTGAACTGATCTATAATAATGAGCTTGCCCATCATGTTGAAAAAATGGGGTATCAAGGTGTTCTTGCAGAGGGTGCTGATCATATTCTCGGATGGAAAAGTCCTAATTTTCTCTACCGCGCAAAAACAACAAATGCATTGAAATTGCTGCTTAAGAATTACCGATTATCTGATGATATTGCCTTCCGCTTCAGTAGTCGTGATTGGAGCGAATGGCCATTAACCGCGCCAAAATTTAGTCAGTGGCTTTCTGCTATTAATGGGAATGGTCATATTGTTAATCTTTTCATGGATTATGAAACACTCGGTGAACATCAATGGGAAGAGACAGGCATTTTTGCATTTCTCGAGCATCTTCCTCACGAGATCTTAAAGCATTCTGATAACTTTTTTCTTTTGCCCAGTGAAGTTATCCATCAATTTGAACCGGTAGGAGAACTTGATATCCATAATCCTATTTCGTGGGCTGATATTGAGCGTGATGTGAGTGCATGGCTGGGAAATACTATGCAACAAGCTGCAATTCGAGAACTTTACACACTGGAAGCACCAATTAAAGCGTCAAAAAATCCGGAGCTTTTGAAAGACTGGCGTCGACTGCAAACCAGCGATCATTTTTACTACATGTGCACGAAATGGTTTGCTGACGGGGATGTTCACAAGTATTTCAACCCGTATGACAGTCCTTATGAAGCATACATCACGTTTATGAATATTATTGCTGATCTAAAAAAAAGAATTACCTAGCCTAATATGATATTAGCCAGTAGGTGATGAACGAGTTGACGAGTCAAGAAATGAGGTGATCCCTATGGGGAGAAAACATAGATCTGGAAACAAAACAATAGCAGAGCATAAGCATAGAATAGCTCCTATCAAGCATGAAACAAATGGAACAATACCTAATGAAACGTTACTCAAGGATCAAAGTACGGCAAAAAAAGAGGTTCACATTCCTATAACAACAGTGAAGCACATTGATGTGCCGCTTGATGAAACTCTCCTTGATGTAACGCGAACTCTTACTAATAATAAGCTGTTTCATGATGTTCATGAAGATGTTCATTTTGTGTTAATGGATGGTCGACGGTTGAAGAATTTATTAGAGCTCGTCGATGCTCTTGATACTATGGGAGATGATATTTACCATCATCATGTTAATGAATCTCGCAATGATTTTTACAACTGGATTCATGATGTTTATCATGAGATTGATCTTGCAAATCAAATCCTTGAAAACCCCGGTAGACATCATCTTCAAAAATCAATAATGCGACATATGTTGAGAAAAATCCAAGTCTAGAAAAATGTTTGGAGAAAGATAAGTAAAATATTGACTATAAAATATTAACTATTCCGAGGTTGAGATTATGGAACAACAAAAAGCACAAGAGATCTTACAACCCATTGAAGATAGCCACCAATATTTTCGCTTGCATATGGGGCACGAATTAAGAAGTCTAGAAGAACTTGACGATGCGCTTGCGGCTATGCCGGACGAGATGTTTTACCATCATGTTAACAATGAAAAAAATGATTTTTATGAATGGGTTAAATGGGTTATTCAAGATGAGGAGCTTGCAGAACAGATAAGAAACATTCAACGAAGAGAAGACATGATGCTCGTTGTTGAACAACGTATCATTTGGCTGCAAAAATATGTCAAGCGTGATGAACTCTTGAAGCTGTTTAAAAGCGAATGGTTTTATATTGAGCTGCTTTTCGGTTTGGTGGTCGGTGTTCTCATCGGCTATGTGGTGAGTGTTTTATTTTTGTAACTATAGTAGCATTGCTGGAGTTTTTTTGGCACCAAAGAAGAAATCGACGAAAATCTAACTCACCAATCGGAGATACTAAGGGTGAAACAGAATATTTATTAATAAGTTTAAATGGCACGCATGAATGCTTGCTGTTTTATTGAGACATGGGGAAACCGTTGCAAACAGAAACAGAGAAATTGATGGACAGCGTGATGGAACCCTGACGGAAAGAGGAAGAACAGTCGATGCCAGAAATATTGGATTACTGTTGGATTATTTTCAACCAGCAAAGATTGATTCAACCGATCTTAGAAGAGGAACAGATACACTTGATTATGCACAACGATTTGCAGCAACAGCCGATCACCAAGGATATGCCACCCATGGATTTCTGAGAGAAGTACATTATGGATCACTACAAGGCTGTAGTGCAGAGCAAGTAGTTGCACAATGCCGAGAAAGAGGATTGGGTGAGATAGTAAGAAGGATTAGACCTGGTATCGAACTTCTACCTCCGCCTTTGAGAAGGCAACTCGAAGAGCATTTTGGTATTGAGAGTCTCGAAAGCATCCAAGAACGGGTTCAAGAGATTCTTGCAATGGGAACAACCTATGCTCGTCAGGGAATGAGTACATGGGTAGTCAACACTCATGGGGGATTCATTAGTTATCTTCTGGAACGAACGCAAGAAGGAACCTGTGGAAGCGCTCTTCGTTCAAGAACAGAAGGAGGTCATTATTACCAAGGCCATGATGAAGTTTCTCTCGTAAACTTTAGAGCAGATAGTTCAGTAACGGTTGTTGCAGCTAATGCTAATATTCAGACGCTACTGAGAAATGGGAGATCTTATGGTTGAATACTCGGACAGAAATTGTACTTATACACCTGATAGATGTGCAGGGTAGAATAATCTTTGAGAATATCATTGAATGTTGTCTTAATCTCCATCATAATTTCCCGAAATTGCTCTGCATCTAGAACCTCCATATCAATTTCAAATTCCCAAGGGCCCAAGGACTTCACAATATAAACAATATGTGGATTCAATCTGCAGTATTCACGTAATGCCTGCTGTCGTTGTTCAGTGATGTTTCTAAATCCAATAAGGACTTTATAGTGCAGGAAAGGATAACAGGCTTCATTAGGAACAATGTTATAATGGCGTATGACCCCTGATCTTTCTAGTTTTCTTATTCGTGTTGCAACAGCATCAGCACTCAAGGAAACTTCTTTTGCAAGAGAAACAGCAGATGTTCGTGAGTTTTTCCCAAGAAGGAATAGTATCTTCCAATCATAGGTATCCAGTGTGAGAGGAGTAGGGACAGCACCAAAAAAAGATTCACGATACGCACTGGGTTCTTTTGCATGAGCTAAATAATCACGAATAAAGTATTCACCTCGAATGATGGTAGCGATTTGTCGCTCAGCAATATAAGCCCCAAACAACTTGTTCAATTCTGTTATAGTCTTATCAAGAAATGCCATATCCTTGGCCCAGGTACCAAAGGCAAGATCAAACCTCCCATCACAATGAGCAACCCAAACAACATTCTGATGATTGACTAAAAATGCAAGTAATTCTTTTTCTTTTCCTTTGTCAAGGTTTTGGAGTCTAAGAAAGTTTTTATGAACGGTAAATCCAAGTTTTGAAATGTCTATGACGGAATAAAAAAAAGAAATGAGTTTTTCTTTGATAAGTCGTTTAATTCTGAAACCAACAACCTGTTTGGAAAGCCCTACTTTTTTAGCGATTTCAGAGTTTGATTGTCGGGAATTGATATCGAGCTCGTAGAGGATCTTTCTATTTTTCACATCAAGCGAGAGGGACATAACTATAATAAATCGCTTTTTTAATATAAATTTAACGATTTTGTAAAAAAAAATAGGAAATAGTTTAATAT
Organism: Candidatus Woesearchaeota archaeon; assembly: GCA_016187565.1. Lineage (NCBI taxonomy): Archaea > Nanobdellati > Candidatus Woesearchaeota > Candidatus Woesearchaeota archaeon. The sequence goes on along the minus strand of JACPJR010000014.1, from coordinate 38,856 downwards.
AGTCAGTGTAACTTCAAAGGAGTAATATGGCCCAATCCTTTAGAGTAATTGATATTCGACAAAAGGGTATATTCCCCAGTGTTGGGTATCGCTTCTCAACAATGAAAGAAACCAGAAACAACGTAGTCCTTGAACGAGACTTTCTTGGAGAGAATCCCCTTCACTATTATATTGACATAAATGCAGGTGAGCTTATTGTTGGTCACAATATTGCAGATCTCAAGGATTATTTGGAGAAGAAGGAAAGGGTGTTTAGCTGGGAATGGGTACGGGCAGTATCAAACAATACCCGAGTTACGGTCAATAATGCCACCTTTGCTTCAGCCTCGCCACTCGATGAAGAAAGAGGACCAACATTGGAGAAGTATGATCCACCAACCTTATCCTCAGACTCTATCGATTATAGGAACATTGCTGACGTAGGAAAGAAAGTACGAAGACTCTTAGATAGATCAGTGGCAGAAAGAATGGCAACAATTGATGACACTCATATTGGATTACTGCTTTCAGGTGGGCTCGACAGTATGAGCATTGGTTACGTGCTTTCCCAAGTTAGGGAACAGGAAAGGGATCAAACACGACAGAAAAGAATTATTGCATACACCTTAAAAGTTGATGACGATAACCCAGACGTGGTAAGAAGCAGAGAACTTGCCAAACGATTTTATCTTGATCTAACAGAAGTCAAGGTAAGCGAGGATGAAACAGGCATAACAATAACTCTGGAAAGATACAATCCAGAAAGAGAACAACAGTATACAAAAAGAATCGCTGAGGGCATAGTGTTGGAGAATGTCGTACGAGAATCATTAAAAGTAAGCGGAAATCCAAAGAAAGACAATATGTTTTGTGCCGTAGCAATGTCCCTGATAGGCCGAGCTATTCAAGCTGAGGGCATAACAACGGTTTTCTGCGGTGAAGGGCCTAATGAAATGATCAATGATTATGGGCTTAATCCACGGGATTCAGGATATGGTACTGAAGATAAAGGAGATGTTCATTTTCGAGAGGCCTTGACCTTTGGGGTAAAGAAATTGGATCGAGAATTAGGCCGTGGTGGATTAGCAAAGCATGCTACGGCTCGTATGGGAAAGATGTTTGCACAGTATGGCATACGGTTAGAATCTCCCTACTTTACCAGAGAAATCGCAAGAGTAATGACTAGAATACCACATATAACGAGCTATGACACCATCAAACAGCATCTTGTTCATGCAATGTTTGTGGGAGAAGACCTTGATGGATTCATTGAGGGTACAACAAAAGAGAAATTTCAGGATGGATCCGGGATAACAAGATTATTACAGAACTATGATCAACAAAGGTTAGTGGATATGTTTGCGGAAATTTATGGTATTTACAAGTCAGGGTATTTACGGTAAAGTATCTCTAGGATCAAATAAACTTTGATCAAAAAAATAGTTTAAACAATCCGGCAAAGACTTGATAGCCATCAAATGGTGGAATGGGGAGCATATTGAAGAAGAACAAAAACATATTAATCTGTTTTGTTGCATGCATAAGAAGCAAGGTCTTTTTCTTTTTCACTAAACGTTGTTTAATCATGAACCATGAACCGAGCCATAAGACAAGGTTCATAAAAGGCCCTGCAAAGGCAATGACAGATACATTTAATGAACTTAACCCGGCAGTATAATAACTGACGTAGCCGGGAACAAAGAAAATAAACCCAACATGTAATAATTTGAGAACTAATCCAACCAAAAGCCAAAGATAGGCCGCATGAAAGGTTGCTTGAACTCCATAACTCAGGGCAACGAACTTATGTGCAAGTTCATGAAAAACAATAGCTGGTGCGGCTACAGCACAACCAAAGAAAAAATCATGCCAGTCAAATCCTGAGGATACAGCAGTTTGATCAATCAGTTGTCGTGCAGGCTTAAAGAGATCGCTGAAAATAAAGCCAATAAAGGCAATCATAATCAGCATGTCAATGAGTTCTTGAAGGACAAAGATCATTCGAAAGTAAAAAGAGTTGCGATTTAAATAGTTTGTGCTAGTCAAAAAGTTACACTATAAACGTTTATAAAGCATACAAGGTTTGCCAGAGTATGGGACGGCTACCGTTAATACCACAACGCGAGGAGGCAGTAAGAGCTGACCTGGAAACAGGCTTGGCAGAGATGCGGAGAGTTAACTATCATTTCCCACGGGACTATGGCGGCTTTGTTAGAGAACTTTCTCGAGCAACATATCGAGAGTTTTGGGAAGGAAATCATCCACTCTTGGAAGGACTTGAACAAGGAGCTAGAGAACAACAAATGGTTCCCACTTATCTTGCTGATTTTTGTTGTGGATCAGGAAAAGGAACATTAAAAATAGCAGAGCTTTTTCCTGAAGTAGAAGTCTATGGATTTGATGATATCCAGAAGTACATTGCAAAAGCAAAAAAAAGAGCCAGAGGAGAAAGAAATTCACGAGTACATTTTCTTGAACGAGACGTTTACCGATTCAGATGGGGAACTCGTGCATTTGATGTAGTGACCTTTCACAAGGCTTGTGGAACACTTGCAGATAAAGTTATTCAGTATGGAACAGAACATGACGTCCCGATGATAGCGGGAAAAGGTTGTTGCCATGAGACTATTTCTCCTACACCTTCACGATCACAGAATCTCTTGTGCAACTGGTATGTGAGAAAGATGAATCAAAATTATGATGCCAATATTAATGCACCGCGACAAGGTGTTGACTGTGATCTTTTGAGTAACTTTGCACGCGACTCGCTAGGAATGACTGAACAGGAATTAGAAAGAATAGCAGCAACTGCTATTGACGTACAATTAGGAGCTAGGATTGTTGATTTAAATAGAGTCATGAAACTTATTGAGAGAGGATATGTCGTAAGTTACAATGAAACTAACCATATTGTCGTAGCGAGAAGAAAAAATCCGGCTCTAGAATAAGGGTATAATGTGAGGTTAATAATGTGAACATAGACGTTAAAAAGATTGCGAACATTGTATGGAAACAGGGAATCGGACTGTACGTAGCTTCATATGTAGCAGTATCTGCTCATGTTGGTTATGATTTCGTTAGATATAATTCCCTAAGAATAGAACAAGGAAAAACTGTCCAATATCTTGAAGTAAGGAGATACCACATTGATATTGATGGCGAGGAGAAAGAGTTAACACTGGTTGGGGAAAATCATGATTATAACAAAACAGAATATGAAATGGCACAGAAGCTGGTTGATGAACATCAACACTTTGCAGAGGAATCAGGAAGTGGTCATTTACAGAATATGTCATTTGGAAATCTACTTTATGCGTTAGCATGTTTTAAACCTCTTGAAATAACGTTGTTTTATCAACATTTAGGAAATGGAAGATGGTATGATTCGATTAGAGATATTGCTGAAGAAAGAGGCTACAATGTTCATGCTTTAGAAAAAGCAGATGATCCATTTACGAATATGTCTACTGGGGAAAGAATAAAATACTTTGCTCAATGCTTTTTTTCTCCATTAACTGCCCCATTAGCATATTATGGAGGAAAAAACGAAACACCCTATGATCCAAGTCAATTTGCAAATTTTTCGTATAGAACATCTTTGGTAGATAAGAGAGATAGGGTTATGGCAGATAGCATTGTAGACTTAATGAGAGAAGATGACATTGATGAACTATTAGCAGAGTTTGGTAGACTCCATCTTGATGGAGTTATTTCACATCTTTCTCAACAAGTTTCATTACGGGAAATTTGTGAGGATCACGACATCTTTTTACTACAGTCTGCATCTGTTAATCCATGACACCCTGAAGCACAACAACCATCACCAGTAACACATTGGGTAATTGGGTTATACCAACAGATTTGAGAAGACAAACACTGATCAATGGTACAGGAATTTGCATCATCACATTGATTATTAGTAGTGCATTGTTTTGTTACGCAATCATTATCAATGGTTGAGCATCCTTCAGGGCAGCATCCATCATTTGAGGTACAGGTGGTAATGGCTTCAAAAGTACATGTTGTCTGGCAGTCTGTTCCTCTCTTAACATTTACCGTGCATGCATTCTGATCATCACAGGTTCCACAAGTGTCTGTTATTGCGAGATCACATACCTCTCCAGAGTCAAGGATACCATTGCCACAGGTTTTTTCTTCACGAAGAAGGGTTTGATACGCACTCCCTGATAATGGGCTGTCATCATCGAGCGAAACTTGAGACCGAGAATCAAGAGAAGTAGTTCGGTAAGGAATGGCGAGTTGGATGCTCAGTAAGGCAAGAACGCCAAGAACAATAACAAAAAGCTCGATAAAAACAAGGGTTGTGAGATATGGTCGAATTTTTGGATATGAACCTCCCAAAAGTTTTCTTAAGAGAGGACGATCTGGAAGAGCACGGATAGGAAGTGCTACTGCCATAACCGTACGCTGAACAAATGAAGTATCCTGAAGTTTTGGATTTGCAGAACGCCAACGTAAGTAATCACAAGCTTCTTCCAACTCCTGCTCATGAAAGCCCTTGTCAAGTCCTTCACAGAGTATATGTTCTTTTGTCTTTCCTTGCTCCTTTTGTGCCTTGACATAGGCAATAAGGTCGTCAGTTAACATTACAACCTCAACTCGCAATCTTATTAATGGATCGGATCATTCGTTTCCTTAAAGTAATTGTTCTAGTGTATAAACCACTGAAATAAAAAGTGCTGCAGCAACGTACATTAAGAGTATCTGCACAATAAAGACACTACGTGCATGGCTTTGATCCTCAGGACCTTGGAGTACTTTTGTTTTATCTGGCTGTAGTGCTTTCCATTTTTCCCAAAGGAGCGCTATAAAACATGCTCCAAGATAGGAAAGGAAAAGGATGATGATAAAACGTGTTGTTGAAGCTGCCGTTGCACAAACTCCCAACACTTCAAAGGTATCACAGGGAAGGAGCTTGACAATCTCATAAATCACAAAAAGGATTGGGAAAAAGGGTAATGAAACCAATCCAATCAGCATATGGAAAAAAGTGCCTTCTTGAAAACTTAAGGTAAAAATCATATTATAGGAAGAAAGGACTAGGAAGAAAAGCAGTGACAATTTTAACGAAGAAACTCGAAGAAAATGCTGGAGCGTTCCTAAAAAACGGTTCATTGAATTCCCTCTTTTTCCCTGCTATGGTTCATTACTGCCACAGTGCCTCTCTCACGAGAATCTGAGAAATAAGTAATCCTATCTTTATAAATATTTGCTTGGCAAAAAGTAAGGCATTGATCACAACACCACGATAACGTGTAAATATACATTCACGTCTTCAATCACGCTCGAATACCAACGTTGGTGACATAACCTTGCAAAATCGTTTGAAAGGTTTTCAAGGTTTCAAGAGAAAGCGGCTGTAGTTGCTGATAGCGAGGATCAATGGTCTTTCCATCCGGTCGAAACTGTTGGATGAAATGCTGCTTTGCTCCGTTAATTAACTTCCCAATCCCATGGATGACCTCTGCATTTATGACATCAGGCACCACAGTGGTCCGAAATTCATACGTGGTTGTATGCATGATAATGGAAATGCTTTCCTGAAGTGCATGGGTATCAACAGCTACACCTGCAACCTGCTCATACCTGTCGAGCGAAGCCTTGATGTCCATGGCAATATAATCTATAAGATCTTGGGCAAGAAGTTCCTTGAGCAAAGCAGTATTGGTACCATTGGTATCGAGCTTTATCAGAAAACCAAGCTCTTTGATCTTTTGACAAAATGTCACCAGAGAAGCTCCATAGAGGGTTGGTTCGCCACCGGTAATGCAAACCCCTTCAAGGTATGTTTTTCTCTTCGTGAGAAAAGAAAAAAAATCTTCGGGAGAAAGAGTCGGTAGATGTAACGAACGTAATACCAAATCGGAATTATAGCAATAACCACACCTGAAGTTGCACCCACCCAAAAAGACCGTACAGGCAATCATCCCCGGGTAGTCTATCAGTGTTGTCTTCTGAAGTCCTTTGAGCGGAGGATACTTCCCTACGGAGGGCACACCAGTCGGTAAATGACTATCATAAGCCGGACAAGCAGGACTAATGCTCCAGGAGGGTTGCATGCTTTAAGCTCGCAGGTTCTGTGTATTCAACACGATCGGTAAATTCTTGTTTTTTTCCAATGTTCCAGTTTTCGACTGGACGAAAATAACCGACAATCCTGCTGTAGACTTCTGTTTTCTTGTTGCATCTCATACTCTCACCTCCAGAGTAACCGAGGATTTTCCATCCTTTACTTCATGCGTGTTTGCATCACTTACTGAACAGGGACAGGTAAAGTGCTCTCCTTTAATGTATCCATGCTCAGGACAAACACTAAAGGTGGGTGTAATGGTAAAATACGGAAGATGGAAATTATGGGCAATGGTTTTGACCAGTTTTTTCGTTGTCTGGAAATTGTCGAGACGTTCGCCCAAGAAACAATGGAGGACCGTACCTCCAGTATACAGGGTTTGCAAGGCATCCTGATGTTCCAGTGATTCAAAGACATCCTCAGTATGGTTTACGGGCAGATGCGTTGAATTCGTATAATACGGCCGTTCCTTTGTTCCCGCAGTAATGATGTCAGGATAGGTTTCCACGTCTTTCTTTGCAAAACGATACGTAGCGGATTCACAGGGTACGGCCTCAAGATTATACAGATTCCCTGTCTGCTCTTGAAATACGCGCATTTTTTCACGAATAAAACCAAGAGTCTTTACTGCAAATGCCTTCCCTTCAGGGGTTTCAATTCCTTTTCCCAGTAAGTTAAGGAGTGCTTCGTGCATACCATTAATACCAATCGTTGAGAAATGGCTACGGTAGCTCCCTAAGAATTTCCTGGTAAAGGGCATGAGTCCTGCCTTAAGGTTTGCCTCAACAATTCTTCGCTTTGTCTCAAGACTTTCTTTGGCAATATCTAGCATGAGATCAAGGCGTTCGAGAAACTGTTCTTCACTATGCGACAAATACCCTAGACGGGCAAGGTTGATAGTTACTACACCAATACTTCCGGTTTGATCCCCTGCTCCAAAAAGACCGCCCATTTTGTTACGAAGTTCTTTAAGATCAAGCTGCAATCGACAACACATACTCCGGATATCTGAAGGCTTTAATGAGCTATTCACAAAATTCTGAAAATAAGGCGTTCCGTACTTAGACGTCATTTCAAAGAGAAGATTGGCATTTTCACTATCCCAATCAAAATCTTTGGTAATATTATAGGTCGGAATAGGATAAAAGAAGGTTCTACCATCAGCATCCCCTTCCAACATTACCTCAATAAATGCCTTGTTAATCATATCCATCTCTTTTTGGCATTCGCCGTAAGTAAAGTTTTGTTGTTCGCCTCCAACAATCGCAGGCTCATCGAACATATCCTCGGGAACAGCCCAGTCAAAGGTAACATTCGTAAAAGGTGCCTGGCATCCCCATCTACTGGGCACATTCAGGGAAAAAATCAACATCTGGACATTCTGTTTGACGGTCCGATAATCAAGGTTATCGGTCTTGACAAAGGGAGCAAGAAGGGTATCAACAGAAGAAAATGCCTGCGCACCGGCATGTTCCATCTGCATGGTTCCCATAAAATTAACCATTTGAATGATAACGACTTCAAGATGTTTGGGTGGTTTTGAGCGTATCTTTCGAGAGACACCACCAAAACCCATAAGCAAAAGATTCTTTAATGACCATCCACAGCAGTAGCCGACAACACCAAAGCCAAGATCATGGATATGGATATCAGCATTACGATGGGCACTTGCCACCCGGTCAGAATAGATTTCATTCAGGGCATAATTTGCAATAATCTTTCCTGACACGTGTGACATAAGACCAGAAAAGGAGTAATCTGCATTACTGTTTTCATAGACTCGCCAGTCAGTTTTTTGGAGATACTCATCCATTGATTCCTTGACTTCAAGAAAGGTTCCTTTCGTCGTTCGTATTTTTTCATGCTGCTTTCGATAAAGGATATATGCCTTTGCCGTCTTTGCATGACCGGTCTTAATGAGGATTTTTTCGACAATATCTTGGATATCCTCAACACTCGGAACATTATCTGCACCAAACTTATATTCAAGAACAGTGACAACCTTGTCAGTTAATAACTCTGCTTCTTTAAGGTCAGAACCACCAACAGCCTGTGATGCCTTGATAATAGCATGCAAAATACGCTCTTTATTGAATTCAACCAGTCTTCCATCACGCTTTTTAACCCACACCAAATGGGATTCTTTCTTCTCCATAGTGTTCACCTGCTTTGGGGAGAGTAATGCTCAAGAGCAATCTCCCTACATGAAAAATCCCCCTTAACAAAGAAGATATTCATCAAGCCTCAATAATATTTAAATAATACCTACACTTTTTTGTAGTCATATGCAGCAAGCCAGAGAAAAATGTGGGATAGTAGACCTCCATCATCTCTTTGGAAAGAAATGGACCTATGCACTCTTCTACAATATTAACGAAGAACCCCTAAGCTTCAATGAGTTGGATGCCATGGCAGATCGATCGGTTAATCCAACCTTATTATCGAAACGACTGAAAGAACTCAGCGAGTTTCATCTTATTATACGAGAAACAAAGAATAATCGAGTATATTACCGCTTAACCAAAGAAGGAGCACGACTTAAACAACTCTTCATGGAGATAAAATTGCTGGCAAAAGAGATGGGATGTGCCATTCCCAAAGAGTGTAAAGAAGGTGATTGTTCAGGATGCAAACTCTTCAGAAAACACGTCTTCCTCGAGACAACATTGAAGGATATTAAAGGAAAGGATAGCAAAACAAAATCTTAAGATTCTTTGTAAGACTAACTCGATAGTTTGAAGTCACCATTTGTGACCGCAAGTTGGGGTGGTAGAAGAACAATGCTATTTCTTAGGAATTTTCTTGTAATCTGCCAAGAATGTTGCAATCCCTTTATCGGTGAGTGGATGCTGAACCATCTTTTGAAGAACATTGAAGGGAAGGGTACAGATACCTGCACCGAGCATTGCAGCCTCTTTTACATGGTTTGGGTGCCGGACACTGGCAACAAGCACTTGAGTTGGATAGTCATAGTTGCTGAAGATAACGACGATCTCAGCAATGATATCCATACCTTCATGGCTGATATCATCCAAGCGTCCAATAAAAGGACTGACAAAGGTAGCGCCTGCTTTTGCTGCAAGTAATGCTTGATTTGGGGTAAAGACCAAGGTAACATTTGTCTTAATGCCGAGCTTGGTACATTCCTTCACTGCCTTTAACCCTTCGATGGACATAGGGACTTTGACATAAATGTTCTTATGGATCTTGGCGAGGTCTTTTGCCTCAGCGATCATTCCCTTTGCATCCTCAGAAATCGTTTCTGCACTAATAGGACCATCAACAATAGTGGTGATTTCCTTTACAACCTCCTTAAATGATCTTCCGGTCTTTGCAATAAGTGATGGATTGGTGGTTACGCCATCGAGAATTCCCCAGGAATTGGCTTCCCGAATCTCTTGAACATCGGCAGTATCTAAAAATAATTTCATGGTCTCCCTCCTTGGTGAATACGTTTGTTCTGTAATATAATAGAGGACAATCGTTTTTAATATGGTTTTTCCTTTATTATATACTAGAAAACCTAACAAATAATATTAAACATTTAGGTTTTCTATTATAGTACGTAGTAAGTTATATTCGGAAGAAGGTAGGTCTCATTTATATATTTTTTGTTAGATGGTTTCATCCAAAGATTCACTGACGTTTGTTATATCTGGTCACAATAACCTTACTTCCATGTTACCTCAATATCATCAGTCCGTTCATACGGTTTAATGACTGTTTCAGGGAGCTCCATCCGCTTTCCTGATTGATGTATTAAGATGCCCAGCCAGGTAATCATGGCTCCATTGTCCAGAAGGTATTCATTCTGGGGAACAAAACATTGTGCAGAACGTCCTTGACACATCAATGAACACATCTGTTGAAGCCGTTGATTACATGCAACACCACCTGCAAGCAGGAGTTCTTTTTTCTTGCAGTGAGCTAAGGCACGCTCAGCAACCTCTACTACCATGGCAAAAACGGTTTCTTGAATAGAATACGCAAGATCTTCAAGCGTATATTTTCGGGAATCGTATTTCTGCTTGACATTGGTCAAGAGACCACCAAAACTAACGTCCATTCCCTTGACGGTATAAGGCAAAGCAATGTAATGTTTTCCCTTTCTCGCAAGGGCATCAATCTTTGGTCCACCAGGGAATCCCAAGCCTGCATAACGGGCAAAGGAATCAAGAAAATTACCTATCCCTTGATCAAGAGTTTCTCCAAAGATACGATATTTTTTACCCTCATAAGCAATAATCTGGGTGTTTGCGCCTGACGCATACAGGAGTACAGGATCTTTCGCAGAGGTAACTAATTCACCAATAGCTAAATGCGCAATACAATGATCTACGCCAATAATCGGAAGATGAAAACGGACGGCTAAAGTTCGTGCAGCAAAAGCACCAATGCGTAGGGCATGTCCTAAGCCCGGACCTTGAGAAAAAACAATCAGAGAAATGTCCTTCATGCTGAGCTTTGCCTTTAATAAGGCACGCTCCAAAACAATATCACAAACCTGAACATGATGATCTGCTACTTTATGAGGAATCATTCCCCCGCTCGGAGAGCTATAGCTATCTTTTTCATTCGCTAAAATCCTTCCATCTCTTGTAACAATCCCGACACCAAAAGTATCTCTGCCTTACACGTCTCTCGGAGATTCTACGACGATATAACGATGTATTTTATAGTTATTTATCTCCTATTTATTCGCGTGCAGTACTTTCGATACCGAGTGCAATAAACGGCTTCATGATAACATTGTGAATCAGAGTAATAAGCAGCGTGCCACGCCAGTGGCGGCTGACGGATTTGCAAAGCAAATCCTACTCGTTACCCCGGAGGGGGCAACCCCCAACTTCGTCAGCGCCATTTATGGCGCTGTAATCTTGAACAGTTTACTTTAAATGACCTCCTATTTGAGGTGGAGTTCTAAGATATCATTGTCATGGAGGACATAATCAGTACGTAACAACCGTTGTCCGGGGAATCGCGAAGAGCCCCACACACGGGCAAATTTGAACTTCATGATGAAATCCTTATGTAATTTCTGACACACATCAGTAATCGTTGCACCCTGCTTAATAATGAGAGGCACCTTAAGATCAGCTTCTTTCTGTGGCTCTTTCAGATAGATTTTCATAAGCTTCAATCTGGTAAAAATAAGCTCTTTGAGTTCTGAGATACCGTATTTTGTTTCTGCAGATATAGAAAGATCCAAAGGAAATGCCTTCTGTAGTTGCTGCAATCGTTCAGGAATAACCGCATCAATTTTATTGAGCACGAAAATAGCAGGCATGTAGACACGATTTCCGTTAATAACATCAATCAGCTGATCATCACTAATATCTTCACGAATAAGGACATCGGCATTCGCATACTTAAATTCCCTAAAAATAGCCTGGATGGTTTCATGCGTCAGCTTGGTGAGAGGAACGGTATTTCCTATCCGAATCCCATCTTTTGCTCGTTTGGTAACTTTAACCTCTGGTTTTTGTTGGTTAATCCGAATACCTGCTTCAAAAATTTCATTGATCAATGCACGATAATGTTCAGGATGAAAGACATCGATAATAATCAGTAACATATCTGCACTCCGCATGACGCCAAGAACCTCTTTCCCTCTTCCTCTGCCTGAGGCTGCACCATGGACAATCCCTGGAATATCTAAGATCTGGATTTTTGCATGTTTATATTCCATCAATCCTGGAATGACGGTCAAGGTTGTAAACTCATAGGCAGCAACAGGAGAGTTTGCATTAGTAAGCGCATTGAGCAGCGTGGATTTTCCTACTGAAGGAAATCCAACAATAACAACCGTCCCATCATTTGTCTTTTTGACTGAGTAGCCTTCACCTTTTTTGGACTGCCTTGCTCTTGTCTCTAGCTTTTCTTTGAGCTTAGCTATCTTGGCCTTGACCAATCCAATATGATGCTGCGTACTTTTATTGTACGGCGTTTTCACTAGCTCATCCTGGAATTCCTTAATCTGGTCATGAATTGTTTTTTTAGATTCAACGATAGTATCTGCTTTTTTTTCCATCATACCTCAAGTTCGAGCAAAAGAACAACGTAAAGAAAACTCAGGGAGGCACCCTAATTTTAGGATCATACCGTAAATATTTCTTTGGGTTTTGATCTAAATCAATAAAGTCATCAACCACTTGCTTCAACAATGAGGAAGAACTTTTCCCAAACGCCATAACCTCTACCCGACATCCATGCGATTTTAGATACTCAACAAGATCCTTAAAATCTCCATCACCACTCGAAAGGACAATGGTATCAACCTTTTCAGCGAGCCGGATAGTATCCATGGCAATGCCTACATCCCAGTCTCCTTTTTTTGCGCCACCATAAAATATCTGTAAATCCTTTGCCCTCACTTCAAAGCCAATCTTTTCTAAGACCTCAAAAAAATTCTCTTCATCTTTCATGTCTGCTTTAATGACATAGGCAAATGCACGAACAAGCTTACGATTGTTCACGGCAGTTTTGAGAAGCTCAATGTAATTAACCTTTGCTCGGTAAAGATGCTTTGCCGAATAATACAAATTTTGGACATCAACAAAAACTCCAACCCGTTGTTCTTTATGTTTGGTCATCATAACTCCATAAAGATCCGCTTTCTACTTTATGCTTACAGATCTCTATAACAGACTACTTTTCCCCTTAAATTTATATAGTTTTTGGTCATTAAGGTACTTATGCATGTCAAGGAACAAACCGTAAAACCTGGATTACACAAAACAAGGGAAAAACAACGGCATCGGAAAAAGCCTGAGGGACAGAAAAGGGTTGCTCAAGAGCGTATTGATATCCTGTTTCTTCAAGCAAAGGAGGCAAGTAAAGAAGATCCACAACTTGCTCATCGCTATGTTCTGCTTGCAAGAACCATTGCTATGAAGTACAAAGTAAGCATTCCACGAGAATGGAAACGACAGTTTTGTCATTATTGCTATTCATTTCTTGTTCCTGGGAAGAATTGTCGTGTACGGTTGTACCAAGGAAAAATGGTATACTACTGTTTGCACTGCAAAAGGTTTATGAGATATCCCTACCTCGCTGCACAACAAGGCGGATCAGTTAAAAAAGAAAAAACAGAGTAAAACGGTAAGATCATGGCCCAAGTGGTTGTTTCACCATCCTATGATCCTGCCCAATTTGCCTATGACCAGGCAAAAGCAGGATCACGCGAATTTATGTATCAATTTCTCTGTAAGCAGTTTCCCAAAGCACGAGACAAGCTTCGTGCACTTTATTTAAGTGGTCCTACCCCTATCGAAGCAGAACAGGTCTACCTCAGAGCCGGATTCCAACCAACATCTCTTTTCGCGATTGATCATAATCCTAACATCCTTCATGCTGCAGAAGCAACTGCACGTGAAAAAGGATTACCGATTAACCATAGTTGTAGCACAGAAATTGATTTTTTAAGATATCCACCAAAAGAACTTGGTAGTCATCCATTGGATGTTGTTTCGCTTGATTACCTCTCAACCTATGGACCAATGGTAGTGAAGATGCTTGATGAACTCTTTGACGTTGAAGCTCAGCATCTTGGAGATCATGCAGTACTCTTTATCAATACTCAGGCACGGAGAGAAAATCCTCAGTATCAAGGAAGATTAGCCCTCTTAAATACCTTTGTTCCTGGCTTGGCCCAAAATGATGCCAGGACTCTGGCATATGTCATGGGAAGCAAGAGTCTTCACCAAAAACTAGATCAACACGAAAAAGATGCACAAGCACTGACACTTACAGGCATTCGTGCCCTTGAACTCATTCTTCAGGGAGCTTCTCCGAAAGCAGGCTCGAGATTAGGCGAAGCACGCTTAGGCCTTTTTGCTGATGTCTATGTTCATACGCAATTTCCGCTTCTTCGACGAGTTTCATTTTCTGATATAACCCATGCCGTAACGCAGCTCGATGAAGAAGATCCTTCCCTAGATTCAATTGAAGTCATAAGAGGACTTGAAAGTCTCGAAACATTCGCAACACGTTTTCCTGCATTGATATATCATCAAGAAGAGACCTATCGTGATGCAGTAAAACTTGCCATTGCGAGTAGTGTTGGTCCCTTTGAAATGTATGCAGGTATAGGAGTAGAAAAATATGGAGCAAAAACAAGGGAAGATGCTTTCCGAGCAGGATTTTTAGCAAACCGTATGCATGCATGGTTAATCACCGCGTATGATGTCTATACCTACATCAGCATGAGCTCTACTCCAATGATGCTCCATGCCTTTGCTCTCCAAAGAAGATTAACAGAACCACAGCGAGAGAGAACTCAAGCCTATGGTCTTGATTCATTACTTGCGATAGGCCGATGGCATGATCAGCTTTGTACCAGTGATGCTGAACAGTTCAAAACACTTCGAACAGCACTTCACGATGCTGGGATTGATCCAGAAGACCTCAGTGGCCTTGAATCATATCCAGGGTTAGAACATTTCCGAGCAGGACAGCGATTACGTGAGATTGGGAATAGCAAACATTACCGACGTTTCAGAGACCAGGATTTGGGAGCCTTGTTCATTGACTCTCAAGGGGTTGATCATGTGCGAGAACAGTACTGGGAACGCGTTGTTGTGGCAACACAACAGGTAGCAGAAAGAACTGAGAAAATGGATAAGAACATCCTACGAGAAGTAAGTGGCAAAAAAGCTACAGGAAGTGATAGAGACAACCATAGACCGGCATTCCTTGTAGACGGACAAATACGAATGCTCCATCAACAAGGATACAGCATTGCTGATCTTTTTGATTTGTTCACTGATAAACTCCCTGGATGGACTGAAGAAGATCTTGGAGATTTTATGGGGGGCCCAACAGTAGCGGATAAGGATACCATGCGCTTGGCATATGTTGCTGGTCTTAGCACCAGAGAGATTTATGACCTCTTTCATCCACGATTTCCTGCACTTTCTTTAAAGGAGATTGGTAGTGTGTGTGCCTGGGCACGAATTTATGATGACAGAAAATTACAGGAAACCCTACGGATGGCAGCTATTGCTGGATTAGAACCAAAACAAATACATGAAATGTTTCAGCCAGCATTTCCACGGCTTTCTTTGGAAAGAGTTGAGGCAATGTACCGATGGACGAAAGTTTTGGAAGGAAGAAGGGAGTAAGGTCTTTCCGAATTTCACGTTTACGTATTATGATTGAACAATTCCCAAAAATCGTTCTGGTGCGTTTTGGTAAACTTCAGCTAAGACATCCTCAGAAAGCACTAATCCATCTAATTCTAAATGCAGGTCGTCACCAACAGAACAGTTATAACGCTCTTTCTCAAGCACATCACGATAACACATAGTAAGATTATACATCCAATCCTCAGTTTTCTTGGAATTTTCAGTAATGACCATATCAGTGCCAAACATGGTTCTGCTTGCATAGCGAGTGAAAAAATCCTTATATTTCTGAGGGTCAGTTGAGATCCGTTTAAGACCGTCTTCAACAAAAAATCCAAACGAGATATCAGTATAGAGATGAGGATATTTTTCCATGAGTTCAGCAAGTCTTGTAAGATTAATGCTGGATAAACAGAAATGAGGACAACTAATGACTAAATCAGGAAAATCATCCAAGACTTGGACAAATTCTGCGTAGAGTTGTGGCTTTCCTGCATTGACATGCCAGATAACAGGGATATGGTTTTCTTCAAGATACGCATACACCGGATACATGTCTGTTGCATTCAGGGGATAATCATAAAACATCACCGAATGACCGCTGTAGAGCTTCAATCCTTTACTTCCCTGCTTCATACACTGTTTGAGCTTTTCCAATTTTTCCGGATCCTTCGGATAAATCGTACAAAAGAGTTGATACTGGTCAGGATACTGACGAGCAAGCTGCAAAAGATCTGCATTGTTCTCATCATATCCGGTGAAGCCCGATCTCCCCTCAAGGACGGTTGCTTCAGGACTTCCCACAAGAACCGTCATGGTGATATTTGCCCTATCCATAACATTAAGGAATTTTTCACCAAGTTCAGTATACTGCATATGTTCATGGAGATTATAAATACGAACACCATCAAGTTGCTTGTTTTTATTTTCCTGTTGACGCATTGACGCAACACTCCTTTCAACTCCAGAAGTCTGTGAGAAAGAAGAGCAGGCAGTGAGGAACAGCAGAAGCACCAACAAAAGAACAAGGAACTGCATTCGAGCACAAAAGAAAAAAGAGTACAAAGAAAAACGGGAGTTTCTACGTAATATCATGGAGACTTCAAAAAAAAGAACCTATATAAATGTTTTTAAAACGACGGAATCAATTGAAAAAGTTTATATACCTCGACAACTACCCCAGAGGGGATAACCATGCTTAAGTTCTTGAAAAGCCTCTTTCAAACAAAGCAGCAAAAAGAAGAAGCAATACCTGATATTGCCATTCATGTTGAGGACCTTCCCAATTGGTTTGAGAAGCAAATCCAGAAACACCAAGAGAAACTCAAGGAACAGGTAGAACCGCTTCTTGCGCAGTTGCCTGAAAAAATTACTGCTGCAAATGAGCAGTTTTTGCTGTTACAAAATGCCGAGCTCCAAAATAAGAATATTGCTCAACGGGCAATTGATGTTATGCAGGGAAACCGAGAGAGTTATGTAAAGCAGTACCAATTATTCTTGGAACGATTAAAGTTGCCTCAACCTGAAAGATCTCAGGATATTGCTGATTTCTTAGTGTGGTTTAATGCCGAAATCAACCGTGTTGGAACATCGACCCAAAAAAATTATCTCGTGCTTCAAGAGTTTTTTGCCCATGAATCGGGAAAGGCTATGAAGAGTATGAAAGAGATAAGCGATATTATTCAGCAAATCAACGTAGTAATGGCTCAATCAAGAATGGAAAAACTGCATGAGATTAACGCGAGTATTGCAGAGCTCCGAGAAAGGATTACAATCCAACATGAGTTTATTGTTAAGATGAATCTCGAACAAGAAGCATTGAAGGAAATGGAACAGAAAAAAGAGAAAATTCAGTTAAACGTAGCGAAAAGTAAAGATGCAGCAGATTACCAAATGTATGAAAATCTCATTACAGAGCGTGAGAAAGTGGAGAATACTCTTAAAGAGCTGGAATCAACCATTAATCTTCAATTTTCGATGGTGTTACCGGCACTCAAAAAGTATGAATACCTGAATGAATCCTTAACACTTAGCAATTATCTTACTGATCCACTCGCAGCACTGTATACCGATGAAGAAGTAAAGATCGTTAACTTCTTTCCTAAGATTAAAGAGGACATTATCTCCGGAGCCATTGAATTAAAGGATAAGAAAAAAGAGAAAATACTTGAGACCATTGATGCACTGTCCAAAGAATACCTCCTCAGTCTCATCCTCCAATGCAAAGAGAAGCAAAAAAAACGTGCAGAGCTTGAACGAAAGATTGCCCAGAATATGGCTCGTAAAAATATGATTGATGCAGAGTATCGTTTAGAATATCTGCAGAGACAACAAGAAAAAGCAAAAGAAAAGATTTTGAAGCTACAAGAACAGGTAAACAAAATTGACTTGAGCGGCAATAAAAAGACACTCGAAGAGCAGATAAGCAATGCACTCCAACTAACGCTTCGCATTCTTGAACAAGAAAAAGAACAAGAGAAGAATCAAGCTGAAGAAAATGATGCCATGCCTTCAGCAGCGACAGAAGAGATTACTAAAATTACTAAAGAAACGATGACCGAGCAGAAAGAAGCATCCACGAACATCCAGAGACTTCCTTCAGAACTGCAAGAACAAGAAGAACAGAAAAAAACCGAAGAGCCAAAGATAGAAATCGTTTCTCTTTCTAACTAAACATATTCATACTAAATTATTAAACAACGAAAAGAACTAAGGTGAGTCATCCTGGTAATAGTACGGTGCGTCGTCCTTACCAACTCGTTTGACCTTTTCAACTTTCTTCCAGCCTTTAGGAAGCTTTTCTTCTTTTTTTGCTTGCCGTTTTGGTGTTTCTTTTCCTGAAACTGGTTTTGCATTGGCTGACTTTTTCTGTACTTTTGCTTCTGGCTTTGGTGCTTCTCTCTCACTGAATCGTTTTGTTTTTTCTATTTGTTCTTTTGGTGAAACTGAGATTTTTTTTGAGGCTTTTGGTTTTTTTCCTGCTTTTTTCGCACGTTGTTTTGGTTCTGCTACGGTTTCATCTTCATCCTCGACTACTTGGGCGAAAAAATGAGAAAAGGATTTACCAACACGTTTGAACCATGACTCTTTGTTTTGTTTTTCAGATTCTTTTCCTTTACGCTCTTCATGTTTCTTGTTTGCCTTGAGCGAAATTTTTTCACTTTTTACCGTGTCTTTTTCTTTTCGTTGCTGCGTTTGATTTTCATTAACCTCAAGCTCCACTTCTTCGGTAAAAAAATCAAGGATAGCATTTCCAACCTTACGTGCAACTCCTGACGATTCATGCTTTGTCATCTTTGCTGCTATGGTTGTCTGGGCTGCTACCATCTCTGGCTCAGTAACAGTATACTCCTGAACGCCTTTTCGAATGGTTTCCATCAATTGAGTAATGCGATCGTTCAGTTGCTCTAGTTCCTGATCAATCTCCTTCTTTGAAGCTGATGTCTCCTTAAGATCAAGAATAGTCTGGTGCATCTCATCAACAAGCTCAACCTCTTGTTTCAATGATTGAAGACTGGTATTTGTTTTCTCAAGTTCTTCAAGGACATCGTTCTTTGAAATGATCTGTGTTTTGAGATGCTGAACCTCTTTTTGCAATGCTTGGAGGTTAACCGCTTCGTGTTTCTTTTTTAAGGAGTCAACCTCAGGAGCAAGCTGCTTAAACTGTTGCTGGGTTTCTTTCAAGGCTTGCAAACGATTGACGAGATCCTGAAGCTGCTGTGTTACCTGCTTCACCTGTTGCTCATGATCTTTTTTGAGTGTGAAGGTTGCTGTGCTTTTCATAAGCTCTTGATAACTCTCCTCAAGTTCCTCGAGCTCAGTCTTCATCTGTTGCAACTGGATACTAAAAACCTCTCTTTGTTCTTGAAAGTCTTTTTTCAAGACCGATTGCTTGATAACTTGTTCTCTGAACTGTTCTTGTTTACGCTGCGCGTCGCGAAAATCCTGTTTCGAAAGAAAGGTATGCTCAAGAACTCGGTAATCAACACTTGAGCGTTCAACATGTTCTCGAAGTGATTCAAATGTAGCCCATTTTCGTTGGAGATCTGCAATGACCTTGGCTTGCTTTTTCTGCTGTTCTTTTGACTGAAGCTCAGCATGGAGCTCATCTAAGGTAACTTCGATGCGCTTTTTGAAGGTATCCTCAACGCTGTTAAGATTCTCAGCAAGTTTACTTGAGGCGCGTTGTGCATCTTCAAGTTGTTCCTTGAGCTCGGCAAGACTATGCTTTAAAATCGTATTTTCTTCTTGAAGCTGCTTGAGATACGTAGCATGTACGCTAGTTTCTTTCTGTTGAGCATGTTTCACGTGCTCGATATCTCGTCGTACTGCAGAAAATGATGATTTAAGACTCCGTTCAAGCTGATCAAATCTCACGCCAGTCCCCCTCTTTCCAACCTTATTTTGTAGTCCTTTAGGTTTAAAGTGTACTTATTAGAGAGGAGCATCCATCTATATAAACTTTTCGGTAGCAAATTTTTTTTGCGTAAACGCCCGGGTAAACAGATGAAACAAAATCCTGAGGAACAAAAAGAGTGACAGTGGTCTGCTCACCAGTTCTATCTCTTGCTTTCTGATAGCCTGTGCTATTGCCTCTGGAGTCTTTTCTGCCCGAATTTTTGTATAGGTATGACCAATCTGCATAAAGGCGTGAGCATCAGAGGTTCCCAAAAGCGGTTTATTATAACGGCGAGCAACCTGTATTACTTTTTTGTTGGGATTGAGCCAAGAGAGGTAAAAGTGGCAATGTTCAACAGCATCGAAAAGATCAATGTGCTGGATAAGCTTCTGACCAAGGCATTTGTCAATGAAATAATAAGGATGGGGTGCAACAACAAAAACAGCTGAATTCTTTTGTTTCAGAGCACGCAAATCTTGAAAGGTTCTTACCTGTATGGCTTCATCTTTCGTCAGATTATAGATTAAAACGTCCTTTCCCTCAATAGTTCGCTCAATACCGGGAAGGAGTAAGATACCTTTTGCTTGTGCATAGCTTGCTAATGCTGGAGAATAGCCATACCCATCATGAAGCGTAAGCGCCATGACCTCATAGCCATGTGCAGCCAGATAATCAATAAGTTCTTCGTTGGTATAGGTTAGCTTGTCTCTCGGATCAGCACCACTGTGAAGATGGAGATCTGCTTTAAGTATGCCCATAGTATGGGCCAACAGCTAAGATTTTAAATAACTTATGTTTACTGCAGAATACCGTACCCAATTAAACGGAACCTATTGCCAATCCTTCTGGAGATAGTAACTCGAGAACCTGGATAGGTACATAAAGGAAGTTTAAGTCGACAAGAAATGACGCGTTTACGTAATGCAGTCACAATACCCACGGTTGCTGCAGCATTTGCATTCAGCATAAGAGCCTCACCTAATTTAAGGGGTTCAACAATGAGATCCTCTTTTGTTCCCACGACACGTTCCAAGAGATGGATCTCAAGCGAGATATCATTCAAAACTGTTGGTAATTTACCTTTCATGCCAACAACATTTCCGCTGAGTTTATCAGATTTAACAACTGATGGATCAAGGGTTGTTAGAATACCTGCTGTTCCTCCAGGTACGAGTTCTTGAAGCTCTTGATCACCTGCATTTAAGGAAACAATCGTTGTTATCAAGCTTTTCCAAACTTGTTTGTTTTGCTCTTCAACCATGTATCCAGGACGAATCTCAATTTCCTGGCCTTGTACTAATCTGCCCTGTGCAAGTGCACCTCCTAAAACTCCTCCTCGAATAGTACGAATAGATGTTCCTGGCCGATTAATATCAAAGGATCGGGCAACAAAGAACAAAGGATCTTTCGTAGGGTCTCGTTTTGGGGTTGGTAATGCTTGCTCAATAGTCTGGATAAGAACATCAATGTTCAAACTGTGTTGAGCTGAAATAGGAACAATAGGTGCATTTTCATAAGGCGTTCCTTTTAAGAAGGCCTTAATTTCTGCATAATTTGCCACGGCTTGTTCCTTACTTACCAGATCAATCTTATTTTGGACCACGACAATGTTGGTAATACCCACAATCGTAAGGGCCATTAAATGTTCCCTAGTCTGTGGTTGCGGACAATGTTCGTTCGCTGAGACCAGTAACAGAGCACCATCCATAATTGCTGCTCCTGAGAGCATAGTGGCCATTAAACTTTCATGGCCTGGAGCGTCGACAAAAGAAATCTTTCGAAGAGGGATTGTTTTTGCCTGACAATGAGGACATATCGCTTTCACACGGTAACATTGAGGCTCTTCACATTGAGGACATTTAAAGAAGGTAGCACTCGCATAGCCCAAACGAATAGTAATACCGCGTCGTATTTCTTCAGAATGCGTATCTGTCCATTTTCCCGAAAGACGTTCGGTTAAGGTTGTTTTACCATGATCAACATGACCAACAAGGCCAATATTCATGACCGGCTGAATAGATTCGGAGATTGGTTGATTCTGCTGCTCTGGTGATATTTTCTGTTCTTGTTGCGGTTCTTTTTGCACGTCTTTTGGAGAGATTTCAGAGGACTCTGTCTCTGGCTTCTTTCTTGCCTTAATTTTTTTTTTCACTGACGACTCTTTTGCGGGCTCTTTTGCTGACACGTTCTTTCCTCCTTCAGGCGTGAGAAAACAAGCACTGTTTAAAAAGGTTTGGGCACAAGATTTATAAAACTGCTCTTGCTTCAAGACCTTATGGCCAATATAACGAATGCCTCAACAAAAGGAATTTCTTATGTCAGTACCTTACTCGCAGGAATGACGACAAAACTGGTTCTTGCAGTCGTTATTCTGTTAATAGGGTTTATCATTGGTATCATTCTTGGAAGGTTAGCAAAAAAGCTCCTCAACCAGGTTAAACTCAATGAAATGGTTGAGGCAGCAACAGCTATGAAATGGGACGTCGAGGGAATCTTTAGTAAATTGCTTACCTATTTACTCTATGTTCTTTTCATTGTTCTTGCACTCAGAACACTTGGGCTTGAACTTGTGGTGTTTAATGTCGCTATAGGAGGTATTATTATCCTTGTTTTTATCGCACTTGCTCTTGCGATCAATGATTTTATTCCGAATATTATCGCAGGTATGCAGTTCAAGAAGGAGAAGCGTTTTGATGTCGGAGATGAAATTCAGATGAAAGATCTCGTGGGAAAGGTAGTTTCTATCACTCTGGTAGAAACAAAGATCCAAACAGAACATGGAGATATCATGAGTATCTCTCATAGTAGCCTCAAGAAATCAGGTATAACCGTAAAAAAGCAGAAGCAGACGAACGCTAAAGCTTAATCACTCAATTTCTCTAATAAACTAACCACATTCCAGACTTGTGTTCTCGTATATGCCTGAAGGTTAGGATCATCGCCAATTTCATCAAGCTCATGTTGCGCCTGATTAATTTTAAGTGAAAGCTCTGTGTTGCTTTTTAAGGAGTTCTGCGCCTTCAGCAGATGGATCTTTACATTTTTGGGAACACTTGGATCCTCGAGTAAATCTGCAAGTTCGTGAAGGATATCATGGATAACTTTCTGGTTAATGTTTATGTTCTGTGGCATGTGCATCACCTTCTTCTTGCATTTTTCCGAGGACTTCGGTTTGAAGTTTCTTTGCTTTTTCTCGGACTGCTGTTTCTTGTTTTTCTATATTTTTAATACGAATAGTTACTGTTTCTCTCTTCGTTGTAAGTTCGCGTTTCAAATCTTCTTGAGGTACAACTACCATAATATTACCAACAATCTTATAGCTTTTTGTTGTTTTCTCAAGCTCTTCAAGGGCAGATGCTATCTCCATTTCCTGGGTTTGGAACTGCTGCTTCTGCATTAAAAGACTCTGCAGATTCTGTTCAAGAAGTTGTAACTGAGCAATTTTTTTCTCAGTTTCTTTAGATACATCCATTTTCAACTCGCTGTAGCTTCTCATGTACTGAAAGAAGCTGGGTAATTGTGTTCATGGTGGCACGAAGTGCCACTGCATCTTGTGCAGTAATACGAAGTAAAAGACCTTTTTTTTGTTGCAGAATTTTTATTTCTGAACGCTCGGCTTTCTGGTGATCTATTCGCAAGAGATCTCTCAGCTCTGGAGGAGCATCGAGGATAGAGAGAGCAACCGTATAGATCATCGTGCCTTAACCGTTGTGACTGAGGTGCGAGGCTTGAAAAGGACCTTGCTTCCACAGTAAGGACAACGGACTTTTTTTCGTAGGTAATCCGGACCAATTTGTTTATTGCAATCAAAACAACGATACTCAGCCATCTTATGCCTCTTCTGTTATCTCCTCTTTCGAGGACTCTTCTTTTGATTCCTTAGGGGTAGATTCACGTAACCGTAATTGCTCCTCTGGTGTTGTCTTTTCTCCTTCAGCAAGAGCTGACTCAAGAATAGCGCCTTTAATAGTATAGGCTCCTCCGGCAAATTTACGTTTGCAACCATTACACAAATAGATACCAGCAGCCACGCGACTTACTTTATACTTATGACAAAAAGGACAAGCTTGCTTTTGTTTCTGAAGATACTCAACTTGAGCTAATCGTGCTCTAATACGTCGTCCATATCGAACGCCCAAACGTTTTACCGATCCAAATCCTTTACCAAGCCCCATGGTTCACCATCATCATCTTTTGCTCGTATTTTACGAGGACTTTATCCTCAATCTCTGTCTATAATCTCTGCAACAAATGGGGCTACCCGGACATTCTCAGTCTTACCGACGGTAAGGCTGTTTTGAACCGGGGTCGTCTGGTCCCAAACCAGAAAGGATAAGCCAGGCTACCCTATAGCCCCATTATTTTAAGAGGTAAGAAGGGAATTATGGTGAGATTTATAAAGTTATCTTTTTAATTTTCTGCATTACCTCGAAGAATACCGTACCTGAGGGGTACCTTTCTGGAGTTTTTTCATCATTTTTTCCATCTCCTTTGGTGACCCTGATGAACCGCCGAGCATTTTGACCATTTTCTTGCTTTGTTTGTACTGCTTTAAGAGTTCTCGTACTTCACTGGGAGAGGTTCCTGAACCTTGAGCAATACGTTCAACCCTTCCGGTACTTATTATTTCCGGATCTTCGAGTTCCTCTTTTGTACAAGAATCCATGAGGTAACGCCATTTCTCCAGTTTTCCCTCCTGCACTTGGAGCATATCCTTAGGTAACTGAAGCTGACCAAAGCCAGGAACCATCTCAAGGACCTTGGAGAGCGGACCCATCTGTTTCATAGCAGCCATCTGCTCGTACAAATCAAGAAGATTGAACTGCCCCTTGAGGAATTTTTTACCCAAATCCTTTGCTTCTTCCTCATCCATAACTTCTTGTGCCTTTTCAAGTAATGCTTCTAAGTCTCCCATACCAAGAAGTCGGGAAACAAAGCCTTCGGGACGGAACTCTTCAAGGTCATCAAGTTTTTCTCCGACCCCGATGAATGTTACTGGCGCCCCGGTTACCGCACAAGCGGTTAAGGCTCCCCCTCCTTTTGCCGTGCCATCCATTTTCGTGATAATAACGCCAGTAATGCCGCAAGAGGCATGAAATTGTTGTGCCTGTTTTTGGGCTGCCTGACCAATATCTGCACTTAAGACCAAAATATTTTCGTGAGGCTGGATAACTGCCTGTAGGGCTTCAATTTCTTCGATAAGATCGGCAGAAAGAGCATCTCGGCCTGCGGTGTCAATTAAAACAAGGTCATATTTTTCCAGTGATGGAGCATAGGTACGCCAAATTAAAACAGGATCCTTTAGCTTGCGGTCGATAAAAACTGGAGCATTTACTTGATTACCAATCTGCTCGAGTTGATCAAGAGCAGCAGGTCTGTGGATATCTAAACCAACTAAAGCAACCTTATAACCCCTTTTCATAAAATATTTGGCTAATTTACCTGTTGTTGTTGTTTTTCCCGATCCAAAAAGCCCCATTAACATAATAAAATAAGGTTTTTGCTTTATTTCAATTTTTGAGCCTTCTTTTCCAAGGAAAATTACTAATTCTTCATAAACTATCTTGATGAGGTATTCCTTTTTTGACAATCCTGGAGGATGTTTTTCTTCTAATGCCCGTTGCTTGATCTTTTTGGAGAGATCAAAAACTAGCTGAACATTAACGTCAGATTGGAGCAAGGCTCGTTGGATATCTTTAATCAGCTCATTCACGAGCTTTTCATCAACAAAAAGCGCATTGGCAATCTTTTTCAGGGTTGTTTTTAGTGAACTGCTTAAGCTGTCAAGGACCATTTTAGATGAGAAAGAAGAGATGATTTATAAAGATACCCACTCAATTTTATAAGCAGAGCCTATTTTCTTGCCCCAACATGTCACGATTTAAACACCAGGAGAGTCCTTATGCCCGGGGAAAGGTCATTGATACCAGTGAACAACTACTACGAGAGTGCATTGCAAAAGCAGAACAAGAGTTAGGTATTACCCCTCATGAGCCGGTATTTACCTTCCAACACAAACCTCTCGAGCTCCTCCAACAAGTTAGCTATGGCTATATGCCAGAAACGATGTTGGGAAAAACAATCCATAGATTTTATGCCACACCCCGGCAACATGAGGGAGACTTTTTTTATAATGCTGTTATGTATGTCCTCAACCAGGAAGGGCTACTCTTTGCACCAGAAATGAGGGGCAGCTTCTACGATCATCTGATGGATGAAACCATTGGAGAACATACTACTGCAGAGGCATATGGCTACAATGAAGGAGCACGACAGTTTCCCCATAGAATCTTGACAACGCAGGTAATAGACCTTATTAGAGCCCACAGACATTTAGAAAAAGAACTTGCAGAAGGAAACACCAATCTCGAAAGTGCGATTGTAGCAGCAGCTGCATTTGAAGAGGCAATTGGAGCATATAATCAACCAAAGCCTTGGCCTTATTTTCGCCGTTTTCTGAGAGCGCTCGCTCTAGGGAATACGCTGAAGCTCGAAGAGCAAAAACTTCCAGCAAAGGCTGTTGTTGGAGCTGTCCGCAGGGTGAAAGGAAAAGGAGAATCACGAGATATATATTTAGCTCTCATGGTTAATTTGATGTATGGCCAGAAAGAAGAATGAAAAAATAGGTTCCCCCCTCCAAGTTTAGTCCCAACATAGTAGTTACAAAACGGAAGGTTTATATACTTGTTAATACACCGTAATTAGGATGACACCTGAAAACGAACGTTCTCCTGGGAAAGCATATGGATTCTTCTCTTGTAAGGCTTCAAAAACAGAAATTGAAGATGAGTTGCAAAAGATTCGTGGGGGGATTGGAACACCATCTGAGTTAGAGCTTTCTTTAACTGAATGTATGGGTAACGTAAGAGGCGATGAAATATTAACTGGTATTGCTCGACAAGCTGAGCAAGAGTACAACATGAACTATATGCTCCAAGCAACCTATCCTAGCAAAACAAATGAAGATGCTGCTGAAGAACTCGTAGGCATTCTTAATCAAGCAAGTCAACCACCTCTGTATGAAGCGGGCGAGCCATTTTTTGGAGCAATTTTTTATGAAAAAGATGGTGACTATGTCTTAAGGAACATATCGTAGAAAACCGCCTTTTGTATCTTATCTCGCCCATATTGAAGATGCTATTAAAGTATTTTAATAATTCAAAATGATGCTGGTTGAGACCGCTCAACAACTTCCTCAAGCAGTAATCCTCTCCGTTCGGCAAGCTCAAGAGAAGCAACATAATGTTTTCCGGTTGGTTGGAGATCTTCAAGTGTAAGAAAAAGCCAATCTTTTTTGGTTAAAAACTTGATTGCTACCCATGGTTCAGCTCCAAAGGTTGTGGCAAACTCCTTGAGCTGTTCAATCTCTTCGTGATCAAAATACTTTTGGTTACTCCCGCATACTTTAGCCTCAATAGCAAGTTTTCTGAGCACATTGCCTACAAGAATATCAGGCGAAGGATGTCTCATCGAACCAGAACCTGCGCTCCTTATACACGCCCATCCCAATGCCCAGAACTTATGAATGAGATCTCGCTCAGCATTAATACCCTTTTGTTTGAGGCTCATAAATAGTCAAAACCAGAGAGATATATAAAGATTGTTTATACTGACAGGTATTTCAGTAACATCTTACTTTCTCGATACTTTCCATAAACTCTCAAAATATGCTCGAAATGAACCATTGACGTCCTTAGATTTTATCGAAATAACGAACGGAGATACTGCATCTATCGCAATATCAACATAATCACTATAAACATCAACCCGAATAGGATTTTCTGGGGGATTTTGGATGTACTTTACTGTAGTTAATCTCCATGTTTCTCTTTTCTTGCCAAGAGTTTTTCTTAATTCTTCATACATTAAATACCGACAAGAAATGTTTTGAGCAATTCTTCTTTTATGAAAATTCTCCCAATAATGTTCATACTGGCTTGTAGAAAATTTAGAAGCCCCTAAAATTAATAACTCATCCTTTTTTTTGAGAATGTTCAAAATTCTCTCCCTTACTGTTTTAATTCCATTAAATCCCTCATAAACTTCCACCTCTCTCTCTTTTAAACCAGTCTGTTGCTTGAGTAATAATTGGGGGATGATGTTTTTTATCTCCAACTCCTGCGTACTTATTTTCTTCTTTTTTTCCTCTAAAAAATCCAATAGCCGCTCTGGTGGAGAGGCTTTGTAGTGCTTAACATGATTTATTAAAAGGTGGGCTACGAGGCCTTTCTGAATTAATTTTTCTAATGTTATGTAAATCTTTGAATTTGTAATCCCAGCACGATCTACAATCGGTCCGATCGTTGTTGTACCTAATTCATTAAGTGCTAAGTAGACTTTAGTCTCATTTTGTGTTAACCCTATCTTTTCAAGTAGATTTTCCATATCGTTGACAGAGATGAGATTATTTATAAATGTTACCATTTCCACCCCTATAGGGGATGGAAATATATAAAAACAAATGACAAACTACTAAAGAGTAATAAACAAGGCAAGAGGAAAAAATGAAAACAGTAACCATAACAACTATTGACGATTTACTGCAGGAGGTAACCTCAGAATCTACACCATATGCATCAATGAATACCGAAAAAATAGTTAGACGTGCCCAAAAAGATCGTCTCCTGAGCGCATATGCGGAGATTATGGATGGAAAAGAAGTTACTATTGCATGGACTCATCACATTAGTAGATATAATGGATACTATGATATTTTAAGAATATCTGGGGATTATAATCCGAAAGTGGGATTAAGCTACGAGTTAACAAGAGATAAAAGAGATCCTGGTGGTGAATTAAGAGAATTCTTTGGTCCAGAGGTAGAAATCAGTTCACCAAACGTAGTAATTCGAACAGATGGAAGAAAGGAATATATGTTAATCCCCTATATTCCTGGGGATAGATTCTTAAGACCGTGGAGAAGTTATGAAGACTATTGCAAAAGATCAAGTGTGGCTTGGAATCATCTAAAAAATAGGTTGTGTGTAGGAATAACTGGGGGGACTATGGTCATTTTTCGACCAATAAGCGTATCTCTAAGAAAGGTACCAAACGCAGAAGTTAAAATGTTAGCACAGTACTTTCGCAACTGATTAACCAAAATGGACTATCAAAGACAGTAAGCGAGAAAAGATAAAAAGAAAGCAACTGGCTCCATGGAAAAAGAGGCGGCTAAAACCATGAAGCCAGCATCACCGTAATGTGGGGGTTGGTGTGTGCTTTCTCAAAAGAATAAGCGCACCCATTTATTAATAGCTTATGAAGGGTGGATCTAGACTCTAAATTCATAAGGCTTAAAAAGGCAAAAAAGTCATACTCAGACTGATTTAAGGAGCATATTTATAGACATTGGATACTAAAGACGCAAGGATTCCCTGCGGAAAGATTTCTTCCATCGACAAGAAGTAATATGCCAATAGTAAGCTCTGCAGCCATAAAGAGATCAAAGCTACGAGAGATGATGCTGAATAAAAGCGTATTGCTCACCAAGATAATACCAAAGACCATAAAGGTCATTCCGACATAGTACTGATAGCGGAGATGGAACAATAAAAGACCGAGCATAAGAAATGCAGAAGAAAGGATAAGAACAAGGATAAATGAGCTCGACGCATCATTATACCTAACTTTGAGATAGACGAAGAGAACTAAAAAGAGCGCTACCATTGCACCCAAGAAGTGCCGAAACAGCACCTGCGTCCTCTTTTCCATTGCTGTGCCTCAGTTATTTATATATCAGACCTCCTCCTATAAGTATTTTACTCTTTTGGAGAGCTATTCCTGTGCTACGATAATGGAAGAATGTTTACTAACGTTTTGTCCAACTCGTTGCAACGTCATATTGCCGCTGAGGATATAAACCTTCTCCATAGGCAGATCATAATCGAGATCGAACTGAGTAATATTTGCCTGGAGATCTGTTGCAATGATACGGACTGTACCATTTTGGCCATTGTAAGGACCAAAGAAGATTTGGATGCCTGCTCCATTGGTAAAATTCACGGTAATCGGATTATGGACAATGCTTGGATCCAAGAGGGGGGTTGTGACATAACTTCCTTTCGGAGAGGTAATGGTAACATGGAAACCAACACCCCCGTCACTGGAAGGGGAACTATTAACGGCAACATAATAAGGGGTATCAACCTGAAGAGCAAGGGTAATATTGTTCAATGGAGAGATGTTTTGATGAGAAAGTAAAAGTGTACCGCCATTGAGTTCATAAGCTGCTCCAAAGGGTAGCAGCGTAAATGCAGGTGTTAATCCAGAAAGCGTTATATTAAGATTATTTAATTGCGCATAGGATGTCTGTACAAAGGCAGTGTAATTTTGCAGCAATGCGGTGTGATTAATGTTTGGCGACAAGTCATACTGTTGGAGGCTTACCCGAAAGGTATCTTCTCGGCTAAGATTAATGACATGAGTTCCCAAGAGATCAGGATAGAGATTACTAACGAGATCATCTTCAAAATACAACATTTCTGAAACTCCTTGAAAGGCAATACTATCACTTTCCAATGTCTTGTAACGGTCCAAAGACGCCTTTGCCAACCAAAAAATAGTAGAAAACAAGAAAAGAGTAATGACCGTAAAAAGAACGCCACGCTTGTTGTACATCAGCGTAGGTTTACTCTGGTTGTTCATACCATCATTCTTACTCATACCAGGCACGCATCTCAGCATAGTACACCTCATGGTTAACAATAAAGACACGACGAGTAACACTCTTCTTTGTTGTTGTTTCCTGCTCTTGGCAGTCCTTTTTTTGAACTGAGTGTTGTGCAATGCTTTCGGCATCGAAAAGTGTAATGTTTGCACACACCTGCTGAGGAAGCGCATCAACAAAAGACTCGAGAGATTCTTGGGAGGTTGTCATCGCCAAGAGCAAAGTACCACTTTTTTCCAGAACTGCCAAACTATCAAGAGACAACTGACGTAAGCCCTGCTCATCAAAGGAAGAGTCATCTGTTTTTCCTAGGTAGAAAAGTGAAGCGGTAATCATGCTCAGGGCAAGCGTCAGGGCGAGAATACTGTCTAACGTAAAGATGATGCCACGATTCTTTTGTATCATGGACATACAACCCCCTCACAACCCTTCCAAAGGGTCATGGTAAGCTGCGCCCAGTTATTATTGAGTAATGCAAAACGATCAACCATAACAACCTCTGTTGCAGTTGATTCAGGTACTGTCCCTAAGGTCGTGTTTTCTGTATACGTTGTTCCATTCCATACCTTAATCTGAAGAAAATAATCATAGTTTGGTCCCAGAATACCAAGTATCTTTTTGGTAGTAGAGGAATTGATGGTAGTAAGAGACTCAAGTTTTGCAGGGTCTATGACCCATGATCCTCCTAAAGTACCTGCCATAACCCTTCCTGGTTTATTGGGAAGATCATGAAAACTTGGGGATGGTGCAAGACCAAGAGAAAGAACTGTCGAGCTGTTTACAACTGCTGGATCAAGAGCACTCCAGTTTTGAGGGTTTCCCGGCGTTTCTACTAAACTCGCCAGTGCATTATTGGCTTGGAAGGCAAGGTCATAGTGAAGCTCTCGTAAAGTAATCGTTTCTCGCTGCTGATCCCATAACCAGGCACCGCTCAACAGAAGGGAGATAAAGATAAGAAAAGAGATCACCATATCAAGAGAAAAAAGTTGTCCCTTTTTTCTTAATCTTCTCAAGAGCCTATTTGATGCTGATTTTACCATGATATTTACCAAGTCAGAGAGACTCCTCCAGCATTATTGGTTATGATCAGATCACGAGACGTATTGACAGTACCGGTGATATTTGCAGTCGTAAGTGGTGCACTGTATGTCTGTTGCTCACCATGTGAGTACCATGAAATCTGCACGCGATGAGCTGAGGGATAAACCTGAATCTCATAAGGAGTGCTGTCTCCTAATGTTGGAGATAACGAAAGAATCATCTCGGTTCCATGGCCTGCACGTGCAACAGCAGTAATGGCATGGGCAACACGATCTGCAACAGCTTTTGCATAAAGCCGTGTCTTTCCTGCCTCTACCGTTATATTGCGTTGGAAAACAAGAGAGAGAATAATAAGAAAAACAATCAGGGAAACTCCCAAGACAATGAGAAGGTCCAAACTGATCTGTGATCGCTTGTCTGTATTTTTTATCATTATGGTTTGAGGAATCGTCATGATATACTCACTCGCATAATTTATTGAGCAAATAGATGCTCGCTCGTAATAACAATTATGAATAGCGATCATAACTCAATGCCATCTGTTCTCCAGTAAGTGAAGAGGAAGTTTCTATTTCAGTGTAATCACTCCACGTGCTTGAATTCCATCGCTGGAATGAAACATCATCGTTTTGATTCTCAAGAGTAAGCATAAGGATTTCATTAGTGTAAGGACTTGATGCAAGGTGTACCCATGCAGGATCGCCACCTACGTCGAGAGCATCGTAAGGGCCAGCAAGCGTACCATTATAGAGGTAATACACCGGGACATCATCATTACGATCGCCGTATACAAGCACTGCTCGTGAGGTATTGTATTCATAGACCACGTCAAAGGCACGCTGGCTAAAGGTTTCAATATCACTATCAAGCTCAACATCGGTGCTAAAACCACTGCTGTTCCATATCTGAACATTCATATCCCTTCCGCCGTCAAGAATACCCAAGAGCATGGTATCTGATTGAGAGTCAGGAGCAAGCTTGAGCCAGAAAAGGTCTGTCGACCCCGTACTCTTGCCAGCTGCCTCATTCGAGAAAGCAGTTCCATTCCATGTGGAATATTTTGGTGTAGCACTATCCTTCTCTGCCCACACGAGTAATGCATTTCCTGATTGTTGTTCATAAGCTCCATCAAATGCCTGGTAAGATGGTGATTCAATAGTCGATTCAAGAAGGGTTACAAAACTCCACAGAGAACCATTCCATACCTGAGCATAGAGGTCGCTATTACTGTCCAGGGTCATTAAGATGAGTTCTGAAGAAGCTGGCTTTTCTATTAATCGTACCCAGCGCAAGATTCCTGTTCCCACAACTCCGGTACTTGCTTCTGGTAGCCAAGAAGTTCCATTCCAAAGACGGTATTTAGGAATGGCTGGCTGACTTCCCTGTGGATAGACAACCAGTGCTCTGCCAGTATCCTGTTCATACGCAATGTCAAAGGAACGAGTGCTGGTTCCTCCTCCATTAGCAGAAAGTTGTTGCGCAGAGCTCCATGCACTACCATTCCAGATTTGGGCAGCGATACTATTTGTTGTATCAAGCACACCCAAGATCTTTTCGTTAATCATTGGATTTGAACGAAGAAGATGCCAGATCGGTGTTCCTGTAACACTAGAGGCAGATTGTTCAGCACCCAAACTGCTATTCCAGAGACGATAGCGTGGAGTAGTGGTATTCACACTATCAAAGTAGGTAACCATGGCACGGTAAACTGAAAGCGTGGTGAAGTTGTATACGGACGATTGATTGCAGTTATTGTTCGCATCACAACTCGTGACTTGGTAGTAATAGAGCGTATTCTCAAGTAATCCCGAGAGGGCAAAGCTATGATTGAATCCTAAACTGCTATTCGTAACAACAGTGTCCAAGCTCACGGATGTTCCATACGCGAGGATTGCATTTGCTGCTTCATCAGTCTCCCAAGAAATAACTGCAGAAGAGCTGGTAATAAACTGAGCAGCGAGATTCAGGAGTAATGGTGGTGTTTGATCAACAATAAAACCTTCATCAAAACCAGAGTAAACTAAAGCAATAGGCATGCCATACTGATTCTCTGAAGACGTTTCGAGTTCAGCATAATCTATCCATCCAGATCCATTCCAGCGTTGGATACTGACATCATTCGCGCTATCAAGGACGAGAAGACCCATCTCATCGGTATGAGGGTTTGCATCCATGGTCAGCCAACGAGGAGATGCTCCGATATTGAGCGCATCAAACGGACCAAACCAAGACCCATTGTACCTATAATACACAGGAACATTATCACTGCTATCACCATAAACGACCATGAGATCGGTCTTGTTCTGTTGGTAGGCAAGCGCAAAGGAACGTTGTGCGGAAGATTCAATGCTATTATCGAGCTCAGTAACCGTGCCAAAAACATTGCCGTTCCACAGCTGCACATTCAGATCATTTCCAGCATCGACGGTTGCAAGTGCTAATTCATTGCTTGCGGGCTTTGCTACCAGGCTAACCCACCGTACATCTGAAGAACCCATATCATTTGCTATGGTTTCCGGTGTCCATGTCGAGCCATTCCAGAGACGATAATGGGGTTGGCTTTCATCAAGAGGCATCCAGGCAAGAAGCGCACGGCCACTTACTTGTTCATAGGCAACATCAAAACTCTGAAAATCTGTTGTTTCCGCATCAGTTTCAATTTCAGTAAGGTCTCCCCACGCAGTACCATCCCACTGTTGAACATTGAGATCGCCAGCACTATCTAACGTAACAAGTAGAATCTCATTGGTTTCAGGTTTTGCTGCTAAACGAATCCATTGGACATTATTCCCTCCGTCAAGGGCTGTTCCTTCGGAGCTATACGAGCTACCATTCCACAATACATAATGGGGAACGTTTCCATTCGTATTATCACGAAAAACAATCATGGCACGGTCAGATTGCTGTTCATAGGCAACGTCAAAACTTCGATAGCTTGTACTCCCACTATCAGTAGAGATCTCTGAAAGATTATGCCAGAGAGAACCATTCCAAACTTGGACATTGATGTCATCGTTCGTATCTTTGGTAACCAAGATCTGTTCCTGCCGTGTTCTGGCTGCTTTAAGGATATGCCAGCCACTGTTCGTACTGCCAACTGATAAAGCGAATTGCTCTGCTGAGATCGCTGAGCCGTTCCATAAACGAGATTTGGGGTAGTTCGGTGTGGTAGCATCAAAATACGTAAGCAGTACTTTTTGGGGAACCCATGCCACACTAAAATTTCCAGTGACAGGAATAGCGGTGTTGTTTGACGTATCATTCGCATAAATAGTATAATTGTATGTTCCAACCACCTCCGTAGTATTGAAACCAGCATAAGAGTAAAGATCTCCTGCCATGGTCATGGTATGATTTATTCCATTCAGTTGGATCAGAACCGTATGGACTGCGTTGTTATTGTCAGTAACATTTGCCGTAATGGTAATGGTTTGACCAGGAGCAACAGGGTTTGGTAATGCTTGGAGGTTGTTAATAACTGGCTTTACCGTGTCAGGAGTTACATCAACCGTAAACTGAATGAGGGCTGAGGAGTTCATAACATTTCCGCTGATATCAGCGCATCGTACATAGTAGGTGTAAGCTCCCTCTCCGAGCGGTCCTATTGAAGCAGTATGGGTTGTTTCCTGACCATTGAAGGTTGTCGGCATACTGCTGTAGTTTTCATCAAGCAAACTATACTTACAGGCTGCCCGCTTATCGGTTGTTGCACTCAGCGTTGTACTAGTAACCGCTATAAAACCAGAAGGAGCAGTATCAATAACCGTAGGAGGCATGAGATCCCCAATAACAACCTGTGCTGATTGGGCTTCAATAGCTATCCAATGATTTCCAGCCGTAGTAGGAACAGAACCAGAAACATTAAAGTCAGTACTGCGGTAGACAACTCGTTCTTCTCCTGCCACGATGAGCGTCATGGTAATGGTTTTTCCCTCCACAACAATAGAAGAAACATCTGAAGGAATAGTCACAAAAACCGTGGTTTTTGAACCACTACCTTGCTGGTAGACAAGAGTAGCAGCATCTGCGAGATCATCAACAACCGTAGAGGCCTTTGTGCTTTGAAATGCTCCGCCAACACGATTTGAAGTTTCATAACTCAGTGAAAGAATACTCAGAAAGACAATGAGACCAATTCCTAGGACAACGATTAATTCTACAGCGGCCTGTGCAGTTCTCATACCTCTTGTTCTCATATCCCACCTGTTTTTTATTGTCTTTTTTCATGCATCCTTTCAAGTTTTTAAATGTTTTTATTTACGAAAGGTTTATATAGGAGGACGAGATAGAATACAAATAAGGACTGTCTGTTTATCCCGAGAGATCTAAAAAGATAACGATAGCAAGAGAAAAAAGGAGGTAGGAATTATGAGAAGACGAGCTCAAGCTGCTATGGAGTTCTTAATGACGTATGGCTGGGCAATTTTAGTTGTGCTGATTGTGATTGCAGCCCTTGCCTATTTTGGTGTGTTGAATCCCGGAAGATTCCAAGGTGATCAATGTACGGTTGCTGCACCCTTTGGATGTACTGATTCTATTATCAAAACAGGTGACTTTACCGTAAATCTTCGATATGCAGGTGGTGTACCAATTAACATTACCGAGATCAATGTCACACTTGCTAATGGATCTGTACATACTGCGACATTACTGGTCGACCAAGCATATAATGACGGTGCAACATTAACCTTGAATGAAGCAGTCTTTAGTGCATTAGGGGTTGGATATACTGAAGGAACATCCGAAACTCTGGTGTTTGACATTGTGTATTATAAAACCGCAAGCGGTGCAGAATTCACCAAAACTGCAACCGTTGATGTCAAAGGAAGAGTTCAAGGATAAGTAAACAATTAAACATTTTCTTTATTTTTTCTTTTTAGCTTTTTGATTTCTTAATCCAAAGATTTATATGCCCTTTCTTGTTTGTTCTCCGTCATGGTTTACCACAGCCATCACGATGATGAACCCTGGATGCAGCGACATTATGGAGCTTCAGCTGGTGTCAGAGCCATTATGGAAGATCATGGACCTGGCATGGGTAGCCACTATGCTCACCAGGAGAATGAAATCAGCTCAGGATACCAATCCCAGCAACGTTATCAGAATATAGAGGCATCAAATGACCCACTCAAATCAGGGTATCAGCAGGACAATAAACTGCCAGAAGAACAGAAGAAAGAAAAGGAATCAGAATTTGAGCATAAGATAAATCAACATCTTCCTAAAGAAAAGGAAAAAAAAGACGAGGATGAATGGACGCTTCCTTCTTCACTGAACGTTGAAGAGCCACGACCGTTTGCAGAAAAGCAACAAGAACCAATGGACGTTGAGGAAAAAAAGAATAAAAAACAACGAAAACCTGAAGAAGAGGAAGTGATCAAGTCCATTGAAGAGTTGCTTCGCGGATAGAATATTAAACTCAATTAATTAAAGCCCGCAAATAAGGACAGTTTTCGGTTTGATAGTTCAAATTAGTAGTTGAATTTTCTCTCATACTCCTTATGGTCAAACCATTCGAGAATAATACTAACCACAACAACTTCCTCGTTCACAATTGAGTACATCAATCTCCAGCCACGAGGCAGATCATACTTCCATAAATTCTTTATCCCCTTATCAAAATATTGTCTAGGAATAAGTCGTTTAGGTATTTGAATCCCACAGAAAGCATTTTGCTCGATATTGTCCATTGCCTGATTCAGTAGTCGAAATAATTCGCGTTCTGAGTCATCGCCTTTTTCCAGCTTGTAAAATGCTTCCTTGATAGCATCATCAAAGAATCTTGTTGTTGAAGGTAATTTCATTTGTTTCGTCCCAAACCAAATTTAACGTAGTATTCTTTGGCAATTTCAGGATAATAGATCCATCCTAGTTTCCCCTCTGCATCAATTGAAATCTTTCTTGAATAGAATAAGTAATCAATAACAACGCAGAATGTTTGATACATCATTTTTTTGGGCAAGGATTCCCATAATTTTCTTTTTTTGAATTCGCCATCATGGTGCTTTATAAATTCCTCTACCATGAGAACAGTATCCAACCTTGGGTATCTCAAAATATTCTCCTTCCCCATTAAAATTGACCCATTATTCATGTTATATCAATAGATATAACAATTTATATATAAAAGTTTCGTTTAACAGAAAACGTGGTGCTTGGTATCAAACAACGAAAATATCTCTCCCACTAAATAAATCGAGCCAGTAATAATAACAAGATCTTTC
The DNA here is from genome assembly GCA_016187565.1 of Candidatus Woesearchaeota archaeon. Lineage (NCBI taxonomy): Archaea > Nanobdellati > Candidatus Woesearchaeota > Candidatus Woesearchaeota archaeon. The sequence continues at coordinate 1,331 of JACPJR010000014.1, read as the reverse complement.
GATGTCGTCTGTTGTTGCACATATGCCATCGCTTCTTTGAGATAAGGTATGACCAGAAGCATAGGGGTGGGCCCAAGCCCTAAAGATTGGATATGTGCCTTAAGTTCTTCAGGATCAAGGGCTCGTTCAGTATTTGGCCGGACAAGGATCATGGTAGTAACAAGCGGAAGAAGTGGTTTGATCATGGAGCTATAATCCTTATCCTTGAGCACGCCAAAGATGAGAAAAACGTTTGCAAATGACTTTTTGCGTTGAAGCTCTCTTAATGCAGAAACAAGAACAGCAATACCTGCGGGATTATGGGCACAATCAACCAGAAGATTTTCTTGCAAAAACTGGAAGCGACCTGGCCAGGTTGTTTGCAGAAGGCCCTTACGGACGTCTGTTTCAGGAAGCGTAAATCCTTGTCCACGTAAACAGTCAATGACTTCAAGCACAACCGCAAGATTCTGACGCTGAAATCTGCCGATAAGACTGGTTTTGTATCCCCTTGCACGGCGTGAAGAAACAACCTGTAAGGGTGCCTGTTGTTCCTGTGCTTTTTGGGTGATGACCTTCAAAGCTCTACCGCTTGTAGCCGTAACAACAGGGACATGAGGCTTAATAATCCCTGCTTTTTCCCCTGCAATTGCTTCGACAGAATTTCCCAGCCACTCTGTATGCTCTAACGCAATAGTGGTAATCACTGAAACTTGCGGAGTGACCACATTAGTTGCATCTAATCTTCCCCCAAGACCAACTTCAATACAAGCAATGTCAACACCTTTGTCAGCAAAGTAAAGAAACGCGAGAGCAGTTGTCACCTCAAAATAGGTTTGGGTTGTTACTTCTGCCTTAACCATGCTCAGATGATGGGCAAAATCATCATTCGAAATAGTCATGCCATTGATGGTAAACCGTTCATTAACCTGAACGAGGTGAGGAGAGGTGTACCTGCCTACCTTATAGCCACTTTGCTGCAAAACCGCATCAAGCATCGCACAGACCGATCCCTTGCCATTTGTCCCACCAACATGAACAGATTTGAACTTTGTTTGGGGATTGCCCAGCGAAGCAAGTAATGCGCGAACATTATCAAGGCCTAATTTTATCCGTCGTTCTTTTTCTAGGAACGTAAGATAATCTAAAGCTTCTTTGTAATCCATCATCATAAAGGAGAAGGGAGATCTTTAAAAGAGTTTGGATGGCGCCGGCTTCATCCAAAAATTGTTTCTAACGCCTGAATTGAAAATAACAACAATAGAGGTGCAGACGCCCAAAATTTCAGCAGAAATTTTGTGCTACTCGGGTTTCCCCTAAGGAACCCTCCCTCGTCCTGCACCAATGTTGTT